>JBBQPB010000078.1:0-7946 GCA_038331435.1 Thermomicrobiales bacterium
CCGTTGACCGATCGCGGCGCCGAGATTCTCGGCTCATCGCAGGATTCGATCGATCTTGCGGAAGATCGTTATCGCTTCGAGGCCTTCCTGCGCGGACTTGGAATTCCGCAGCCGAACGGTGCTGCGGTCACCACCCTGAACGACGCGGAGGCGGTGGCCGAACGCATCGGCTATCCGGTGCTTGTGCGTCCGTCATATGTGCTTGGCGGCCGGGCGATGGAAGTTGTGTACAGCTCGGAACAGCTCTCTCGATACATTCGAAACGCAACGACGATGACGAGCGATCGGCCGGTGCTCGTCGATAAATACCTCCTCGGGAAGGAGGTCGAAGTCGACGCCATTTGCGACGGAACCGAAGTTCTGATCCCCGGGATCATGGAGCATATCGAGCGGGCCGGGGTGCACTCCGGAGACTCATTTGCAGTCTATCCTGGAATCAGGCTGTTTCCAGCGGAAATCGAGACGATCGTCGATTACACCACTCGCATCGCAATCGCGATCGGGGCTCGCGGACTCATCAACATCCAGTACGTCATTCACGGCGGACGGCTCTATGTGCTGGAAGTTAACCCGCGATCGTCGCGAACCGTCCCCTTCATGAGCAAGGTTACCGGCGTACCCATGGTTCGCCTGGCCACCAACATTATGCTTGGCAAGACTCTGGCGGAACAAGGTTTCTCCGGAGGTCTCTGGCCGCGCCAGCCGCTGGTAGCCGTCAAAGCGCCGGTTTTCTCGATGGCCAAGCTGCGGGGAGTAGAAGTCAACCTCGGTCCAGAGATGAAGTCGACTGGGGAGGTTATGGGGATCGATCGCAATTTCGACTCCGCCTTTTACAAGGCGCTGATTGGCGCCGGGCTTTCGTTGCCACCGCATGGTTCGATCCTGATTTCTCTGGCGGATGAGGACAAAGCCGATTCACTCGAGATGATCAACTCACTCGTGCGCCAGGGCTACAAGCTTTACGCCACTGAAGGCACTGCCGCCATGATCGAACGCGCCGGTATGCCCGTTCAGATGGTGACGAAACGCATTGGGCGTGGTAAACCAGATGTCGTCGATGTGATTCTGTTAGGAGTCGTCGACGGGGTCATCAACACGCCCGGACCCGCAGACAAAGAGTTCCTTGACGGGCTGGAAATTCGCCGCGCCGCCGTGGAAAGAGGAATTCCCTGCATCACCTCGATCGACACTGCCCGGGCCATGGTGGGAGCCATGGAGCGCGCGACCGAGGTGTACACCGTGCAGCCGATTACCGCATATCGTGAAACGGGAACCGGCTACTAGCCGATCGACTCGAATCAGGAGGGCAGGGATATGGTCCAGAAGGTCCTCTATGGCATGCTCATCCTGGTGCCAATCACCATTGCACTCCATTTCCTGGACATCGGGGGGCATTCGCTCATCTTCGTCCTGAGCGCGCTCAGCCTCATTCCGCTGGCAGGTGTGCTCGGCACCGCCACCGAAGAAACCGCGATCTATACCGGACCAAAGGTTGGCTCGTTTCTCAACGCCACCCTGGGCAATCTTGCCGAGCTCATCATTGCATTCGCTGCGCTGCGGGAAGGCCTGAATAGCGTGGTTCGCGCCAGTATTGCTGGTTCGATCATCGGAAATATCCTGATCGTTCTCGGGGCATCCCTGTTGGTCGGCGGTCTCAAGAATGGCATCCAGACCTTCGATGCACGAGAGGCATCGACCAACGCCACGATGATGACCCTGGCGGTCATCTCGCTTGTCGTTCCCGGACTTTTCTGGTTGACCAATGCCGACGGTGTGCGGCTCGATCTGCACAACGCCGAGCGGTTGAGCGATGGGGTAGCCCTCATCATGCTCGTCATTTATGCAGCATATCTCTACTTCACGCTCTTCCAGAAGGGAATTCCGAAAAACCGTTCCGGACACGAAGAAAAGGCGACGATGTCCTTGAAAATGGCAGTCGGCTTGCTGGTTGCCGCCGCGATCGCCGTGGTGATCATGAGTGAGATCCTCGTCGGAGTCCTGGAGCCAACTGCCGAGTCGTGGGGGTTGAGCGACGTCTTTATCGGTCTCATCGTGGTGCCGCTGGTTGGCAATGTTGCCGAGCACCTGGTTGCCGTCAAAGCCGCCTACAACAACGATATGGATCTGAGCATGGGCATAGCGCTTGGATCTGGTTTACAAGTTGCGCTCTTCGTTGCACCAGTGCTGGTGTTGGTCGGAGAGTTGATCAACAAGCCAATTCCAATGGTGTTCAATGCCTGGGAGCTGATAGCTCTGATCGCTGCGGTGTTGCTGGCAGTCGCAATCTCACAGGATGGCGAGTCGAACTGGCTCGAGGGCGCTCAGCTCATTGCCGTCTATCTCATCCTTGGAACCGCATTCTATTTCGCAGGATAGGCAATCATGACAGTCGATCTCGAACAACTCTTTGTCGACGCGGGCGCGCTCAAGCAGGGGCACTTTTTGCTTGCCTCGGGTCGACACAGCGATCGATATCTAGAAAAGTTCGACTTACTGCGGAACCCTGGAGCAACCTCGGCTGTGCTCGAGTCGCTTGCCGGGCAATTGCGCGATTGGGATATAGATGTCATCGTCGGGCCGACGACCGGCGGAATTTTGCTGGCATTCGAGCTCGCCCGGCAGCTGGGTTTGCCGGCTGCCTATGCCGAGCGTAGCGGCGAAGGACTCTCCGGTCGCGAGATCAAGCGCAGCACAGTCTTCGCGACAGGAAGCAAGGTCTTCGTTATCGACGACATTCTGACGACGGGTGGGTCGGTTGCCGAGACGCTGAACGCACTCAAGCCGCACCCAGTTGATGTCGTGGGTATTGCAGTACTGGTAGATCGAGGTGGTGGATCGGTTCAGTTTGGCGACATTCCGTTGATTCCGCTCATGTCGCTCGATGTCACGACCTGGGCACCTGGGGAGTGTCCTCTTTGCACCACAGGGATCCCACTCATCAAACCGGGTTCGACCGCGATCAAATAGTTCAGCGGTCGGTGGAATCGGTGGAATGTTCGACGCGTGCGCGGAGAGCATCGCGTTGCATCATGAGATCATCGAGACGTTGCTCAATCTGCGCCAGCGTTTCTGCACGTGGTCGCGCGACATACTCGTCCCGGAGTTCGATGAGCATCTGCGACAGCCGGCCGATCGTGCGCACGGTATGCACCGGATCGTCTTCTCTGGAAGGAACTGAATAGCCGGTCATGCTTGCTCCTTGGCGCACGTGCGCTAGGTGTTCTTCACCAATGAGAGCATATCCTGCTCGGAGAGAATTGGCACGCCAAGCTCCATTGCTTTATCCGCTTTCGTGCCTGCGTCTTCTCCGGCTACCACAAAGCTGGTCTTTTTCGAGACTGATCCGACCACAGAAGCACCCAGGTTTCGCAGGAGTCCTTCCGCCTCACCTCGGGTGAGTGTCTCGAGCCGCCCGGTCAGCACGAACGTCTTGCCAGCGAGCGGACCGGGCTCGTCCGTTTCCGGTTCGCCATCCGACATCCTCACTCCGGCTGCCGCGAGTGTGTCGATCACCTGCCTATTACTTGGATCCTCGAAGAAATCGACGACGCTTTGTGCGACGATCTCGCCCATCCCCGGTACTTCCAGAACTTCGTCCAGGGTGGCCGCCTGCAACTTGGGAATTGTTCTGAACCGCTTCGCGAGCATGGCCGCGTTGCGCTCGCCGACATGTGGGATTCCGAGTCCGGCCAAGAGTCGTGATATCGGCCGCGTTTTTGATGTGTCGACCGAACTTCTCAGGTTTTCGGCACTTTTGTCGCCGAGCCCTTCGAGTCCCGCGACAAGTTCCCAATCGAGCTGATAGATGTCGCCGAAGTCATGAATCCAGCCCAAATCGACGAACCGGTCGGCCAGTTTGTCTCCCAGGCCGACGATATCCATTGCCCCTCGTGAGACAAAGTAGTGCAGGCCCTCGCGGATGCGGGCCGGGCAAGCTGAGTTCGTGCAATAGCGCATCGCCACGCCTTCATCGCGTTTGGTCGGCGTGCCGCACACGGGACACAGCGCAGGCATGACAAATGGAACTTCCTTGCCTGTGCGCTTTTCGATGATCACTTTGACTATCTGCGGGATGACATCTCCCGCACGTTGCACGACAACCCAATCGCCGACGCGAATGTCCTTTCGTGCGATCTCGTCCTCGTTGTGCAGCGTTGCTCGCCGGACCGTCACGCCGCCAATGTTGACCGGTGTTAGGAAAGCGGTCGGGTTGAGTGTTCCGGTACGACCGACAGTGAGGACGATTTCCTCGACCTGGGTTGTTTTCTGAATGGCCGGGAACTTGTACGCCGTCGCCCAACGCGGCTCGCGCGAGATGATGCCGATTTCATCCTGAAGGTAAACATCGTCGATCTTGGTGACAACGCCATCGATCTCGAAATCGAGGGCATCGCGACGATTCAACCACCATTCGCAGCGGGCCCAAACCGATTCGATCGAGTGGTGTTGCTCTGGGTCGGGCGCGGTTTCGAACCCATACTGGATCAACATTTGCAGCGTGTCATAGTGGCTATCTGGTCGAGGGAAGCCCTCAAGATAGCCGATGTCCCAGGTGTAAAAGCTCAGCGGCCGCTCTTTAGTTTTACGTGGATCGATTTGGCGCAGACTTCCAGCGGATGAGTTGCGCGGGTTCATGAATGGCTCACCGCCTGCTTCGAGAATGCGCGCGTTCAGCGCCTCGAAGTCCGACTTTTTCATATACACCTCACCGCGCACTTCGATGCGGGAGGGAACGGGGTAGTCGGAAGACCTTTTCAGGCGATAGGGAATGGTCTTGATCGTTTGCACATTCGCCGTGACGTTCTCGCCGACATATCCGTCGCCTCGGGTTGCCCCTACCACCAGCACACCATTCACATAGGTGAGCGCAATCGCCAGTCCGTCGATCTTTGGTTCGGTGACAAGCGCCATCTTTTCGAGACCAGCCGCGCGTTGCGCCCGCCCGTACCAGGCGTCCAGGCTTTCACGATCGAATACGTTGCTGAGGGAAAGCATCGGAACCGGATGAACGACTTTTGCGAATGCAGATTGCGCCGGCGAGCCGACCCGTTGACTGGGGGATTCGGGCGTAACCAGCTCCGGGTTTGCGCCCTCCAGGCGCAGAAGTTCGCGCATTGTCTCATCGTATTCAGCATCGGAAACGGTCGGTTGATCGAGGACGTGGTACTCATAGCTCCACCGGTCGAGATCCTTTCGAAGGACTTCGAGCCGTGCTCGATCGGCCTGATCATTCATCTGGTGCTCCCTGCTGACACCATCGGGGCGTGAATCTGTGGTGTATAGTGAACGTACGATACGAACAGACATTCTATCATGGCGCTGTTCCCCGGCAGCCCGCTGATCGTGCGATGAAGCCCCGTCGAGACCCCCGACAACGTCCCATTCCGAACGTCGATCTGCAAGGCGAATCGATGGATGCTCGCCTTTTTCTGTCGCAACGCGCCCGGGACTTTGTGACTGCATCGGGCGGGACGGCGCATGAAGATCTGCTCATTGGGCATATTTTCGGTTCGACTCGAACTCCGGAACTCTGGCGTGCGCTTTTCTATGCCATCATGCGGGAAACGCCCGAGTTGCGGGTCCGAGGCGATCGTGAATGGGTGCTTGCCGCTGGCACTCCGCAAATCGACATCGCGTTTCCGGATTTTGTGGCGCTCGATGTCGAAACCACCGGATTGCGGCCTGCCTCTCACCGTGTGATCGAGATCGGCATGATTCGCTATTTGGCTGGTGAACAGGCCGAACGCTATCAAATGCTCTTCGATCCAGAACGAAAACTGCCTGCCTATATCACCAAACTCACCGGCATTCGCGATTCCGATCTGCGTGGCCAGGACAAGTTCGCCGATCATGCCTTGAAGGTCGAAGAATTCCTGGGTGATGCGTTGATCGTGGGACACAACGTCGGCTTCGACATTGGCTTCGTCAATGCCGAGCTGCGTCGGGCTGGGCGCATGCCACTGGTGAACGATCGGGTCGACACGATGGCGCTGGCCATGCGGTATCTCCCCGATTTGCGGCGAGCCAGTCTCGACAAGGTCGCTTCCGCCCTCGGTCTCGCGCCGCGAAAGTTACATCGGGCGGAAGGCGATGCGGAACTGTCCGCTCGGACCGCGCTCGTCCTCTTCCGGATAGCGGCGGAGCAGGGAAATGGGTCGCTCGACGATCTCAAGGCGACTTCGCACATGCCGGAAGCCCGCCCGCGCGACGGTATCGGGCGTGGACGGGCATTGCTCGATACCGGATTCCTGAAGACGATTCCATCGAAGCCGGGCGTTTATTTAATGCTCGACGCCAACCGTCGAGTGATCTATGTCGGCAAAGCAAAAGACCTGCGTGACCGGGTGGGGTCGTATTATTCCCAACCGCTTGGATACACCCGCAAGATGGATGGCCTGCTCGAATCGATCGCTTCGATCGATGTGCGGGTGGTTGGCAGTGAGCTCGAAGCACTCATGCTCGAATCACAGCTCATCAAGCGGTATCAACCGAAGTACAACAAGGTAATGCGCTCGCACGAGCAGTATCCCTATATCAAAATCGACCTTGCCTCGCCCTGGCCGCGCATATTGCTGGCTCCCGAATGGAAGAACGATGGTTCGCGCTACTTCGGTCCGTATCGCAATCGGGGTGCATCCCGGCAGGTGGTCGATCTCCTCAATAAGCATTTTCAATTGCGAACCTGCACACGCTCCTTCAAAACGGCCCGCAGTTACGGATCTCCCTGCCTCAAACTTAGTTTGAACCAGTGTCTCGGGCCATGCGCAGGGAAGGCAGATCGAGAGATCTATACCCAGCGTGTGCGAGATTGTGTGCAGTTCCTGGAGGGTGACGACGCGCCACTGTTGCAGCGAATCTGGGAACAACTCGAAATTGCTGCCACGAATGGCGACTTCGAACAGGCGCGCCGGCTTCGTCGAGATATCCAAACCTTGCAATCGATTTCCGGTGTCCACCGTGCGATCCAGGAGATGGAGTGCCGTCCCACATTGCTGCTGGCCCTGCCGACTCAGGATCCCGATCGGTTGGAACTGTGCCTGGTAGTTGGAGGCCGTATCTGGAGCCGGACCGGAATCGGGCGGCGCGAGTCGATCGATCGCATTCGTGAGCGACTCGTCGTGTCGTTCGAGCGCTGGGAGCGTTCCGGACGACTGCAGGTGGATGCGGCCACGCTCGATGAAGCGTTCATTCTGGACCGCTGGCTCAATAAGCACTGGGGTCATCCGTCGATGCTCTGGATGGCAGCCCGACAGCTGCCCGATCAAGCACAGCTCATGGCGTGGATCGATGGCGCATTTGAAACCGATTTCGAGCGGTGGACACTACCTGTCGATACAGGAGAGGACATCGTCCTCGATATCCAGCATGGCGAGACGCGCGTGCCGGAGACGCATGACGGTTGGATGCCCCCGCATATGATCGAGAGTGACATCCAAAGCTTCTTTGGATAGCTACGGGGCGATTCGACTACCGACGTTCCGGCGGTCGTTGGCTATACTCGGGACCGGCCTCGCGCATCCAGCGCACTTGTTCGATCGGGAGTCACTATGTCGGTTTTGTCCGAAGTTGCGGCCGAAGTCCGGGTTTGCACCCTCTGCGAGCTCGCCCAGAGCCGAACGAATGCGGTTCCCGGCGCGGGACCCGAGAACGCCGAAGTGTTCTTTATCGGTGAAGGACCGGGGTGGCAGGAAGACCAGCAGGGGCTGCCGTTCATTGGCGCGTCGGGAAAGTTTCTCACCGAGCTCATTGAACGAGCCGGACTCCAGCGGGATGAGGTATTTATCACCAATGTGGTGAAATGCCGTCCACCCGGTAACCGCGATCCGCTTCCCGACGAGATGGAGGCGTGCTCGCCCTATTTGAACCGGCAGATCGATGCAATCAATCCGCTGGTGGTCGTCACGCTCGGACGCTTCTCGATGACGCGCTACTTTCCGAATGAGCGC
>JBBQPB010000079.1:0-7931 GCA_038331435.1 Thermomicrobiales bacterium
AGGAGCAAGGAGATTTTCGATGAGTTTGCCGTCGACGGCGTGCTCGAATTTCCTTACGAGACGCAGGTATTCCTCGGCCAGCCGTAATTTGGACCAGACCCAATTAGAGAAGGTCCGCCGCCTCGATTGGCTGACCCAACACGAAAATGCTGTCGCCTGCCAGCGTTGGAGTCATCGCGCGCACGACGGTCAAAATACCGTCTCGCGGAGCTGAGAATGTTCTCGGTCCCCGTTCGGGGCGCTCCGGAAACCAGAGGCGGCCAACTGGATCGCCCGTTTTCACCTGGTCACCAGGCTCCAGTAAATTTTCCCAGAAGCCCGGTTCATCCGTGTTGACGTAATTTTCAGGGTCGCGTCCATCGATGATGATCGCTGGAGGCAGACCTAACGAAGCGCGCGTTTCGACCGTGCCTGCGAGTACGCCGACTTGCCGAAGAACATTCGTCAGTCCGGTCCAGGCGAGCTGGTGCACGAACGCGGGAACCCGTCCACCACCGCCCAGCTCAGTAGTAATCACGGTCTTGCCCATATTCTCCGCTTCAACCGGCAGCAATCCAGAACCGTTGACATCGATGTACAAAAAGTGGAAATCACTATTCCACGCCAGCATTCCTTCGAACATCGCCTTGCGCTGTGCTGCGTCGTCGATCACATGCATATGCGAACAGGGCAGGAACCAGAACGCATTGCCGCCGGAGTGCAAATCGATCACAACATCGGCCAGCGGAAAGAGCACGCGTGTGAAGTAGTCAGCGAGTTGCTCATGCGGGAGACCGTCAGGGCGTCCAGGAAAGGACCGGTTGAAATTCGCGCCCGAGGGCCAAAGCCGCGTGCTAGCCCAGGCCGCGTCTCGTGAGATGACTGGGACGATGATGATCCGCCCAGTCACCTGATCGGCCTTCAACTCGTCGATTAGCCGCAGACAGGCAATTTGGCCCTCGTACTCATTTCCGTGATTGCCACCACTAATAAGCACCGTCGGACCGTCACCATTTGCGATCGTCACGATTGGCACCAGGTCATATGCCCAGCCCCCGTTGTTTGAGATCTTCGGGTATCGCAGCCGACCCACCTGTTTTCCAGGGGCAGAGAGATCGATCGTCGAGGTAACGGAGGGAGGGAGCATATCGTTCCTTGCACATCTCGTTCGCGGAAAACATCGGCAGTTCGCGGCGGGAGTATAAAGAAATCCGCCCAATCTTGCTGATCCACGGAAATGGGAATGCACAACGCCAGAGCTATGGTGTGGGGTGCAGTGTGCAGAAGCGACCAACAGTGACGCTTTTGGACGATCGGGATAGGGGAGCGGGGGACGAGACTCGAACTCGCGACATCCTGCTTGGAAGGCAGGTGAACAAAATCCCCGGAAAATCGAGCCTAAAGTGCCTAACACATTGTGCCGATCGCCTACCTTTTCACGGTCATCATAGCTGTGTTGTTGGTTCTGATGGGGGCTGATTTGAAGGGATTATATCTCTTCTAACATGAACCGGATTTGCCCTGCCTAGCCCCATTCCTTGGCGCTGGTGATGGAGTAGATACTCTGGTCGTTTTTCTTTAGAGCGTCACAAACCACTTTCACCAGATTGTCCAGATCTACCTTGCGTTTGACGGGGATCTTACGCCCGTCCTTGGCTTCAAAGCATATGAGGACAAACTTGACCCGATCCAACAGCTTGGTCCCGAATGAAGGTCAGGGGCCTCAATCGGGCTCGATGCGCTGCGACCGTGGTCGTTGCTCTCGAAGGGCTGCGTAATATGAAAGAGTCGGAGGTGCTAGCGGTAGCCGGATTTTCTATTTGCGATGTATTCAGAATTTTCAAATGATATAAAAACTGGCCGTCGGGTTGCGACGGCCAGTGGGCTGTACCGAGGCTAGGCCTCAATGGTTAGCGCATCCTGCGGAGTCATGGACAAGACCAACTCTCCGGTTTCTCCAATGATGACATGTTCTGGACCTAATCCATCAGGCAACATCCTGGCTTGCTGGATTAGCCGCTCCAGGTTGCGACGATCGCCAATACCCAGTGACTCCAGAATCGGGTTGTTCACCTCAGTCACCTGATTGCGCGGCGTATGCAGTTTGGTTCGGCGCATGGCTTGCTCTAGGTCAACTGCATTGGGAATCAGGTACAGCGCCGGCATAGTGAAGCCGCTGAGCACCTTTTGGATCATTTCCAAGGTAGCGGCAGGTTGGTAGCGCATGTGAATACGAACCACTTCCCGGAAGATGCCGTGATGAGCAATTTCATCTCGCGACACAATCTGAAAGGCACCAGCTGCGCCAATCTGCAGATTTTTACCACGCTCTTCTTTGGTTGCGGTTTCTGGTAAACCATACTCAGACCGAATGCGCTTGCGCATCTGATCGTAGTTGAAGTAGGTTGCCCGCTCCTGAAACATGGCGTAGACGAGCAGGCCAAGTGGTGAGTCCAGTCCTGGATGATTTTCGCGCATGGTCCATTTGTGCGCAGATACCTCGTCACGATAGTCATCTATCTGCTGCTGTGTCTTGGCACCTGAATGCAAGAGTACGAGCGCCCACGCCTCGGCATGCTTGAGCTCTTCCATGCCCCAGACGAGTTGCGAATTCCGCCGCTCGCGCTGACCATTCAACATGCTCAGGCCATCTTCGACGTAGTCGCCAACGTAATCCTCGACGCCGAGGTAGGCCAGAATAATGGTGATGGTATCTGGTGACAGCAGATGGCCGTACTCTTGCATCTGCTTAAGTGGCAGATCGTCCCAAGGAATCCAATTGCGAACTTTCAAGGCATCCCGAAAGTAATTGACGAAAACTACGCCCACGTCTTTATTGATGGCGCGAAGTTTCGCCTCTGACGTCCAAGGGCCTGTAACTACTAAGGGCATGGTCATCTCATGCGGAGTCATCGCTCTCTCCTTTGACGATTGAAATCAACCTGCAGTCCTCACACCAACCGAATCGGGATACTTGTGGAAGTCCCGGAAGGTTTCGGTGTATCGAATCCCGGTCTTCGGGGAACTGCGTAACTTATGCTCGGCCAAATAACTAGCCTCTAGCGTCTCCAGCGTCATGATCCTCCTCGGAGGTTCGGTGAGCGACCTCCGTCGGATTGATCGGATCAAGTCTCTTCTCTCCTGCCGTGGGTCTGCCAGCCTTCACCCTGAACACCTAACTTCTGGTACTAGTGCGCGAAACTTTCAGACTGCCATTTATAGCAAAGGCAGGCACACGATGGAGCTGTTTTGAACACCTACATGGGGAAATTTCAGGTTTTGGCGACCTGGAGCGGGGGACGAGACTCGAACTCGCGACAACCTGCTTGGAAGGCAGGCACTCTACCAACTGAGTTACCCCCGCATATTCAGCTTGTCGGGGTGAGAGGACTCGAACCTCCGACCTCAGCGTCCCAAACGCCGCGCGCTACCAGGCTGCGCCACACCCCGCTGACGCCAAAGGCGCACGCCAGTATAGGAACCTTGGGGACGCCCCGTCAAACTAGCAACCACTTCGAACGCATTTCGACCCTCGAGATCCATATCGGACTGAGAATTCGGACAGCGGAACAGCCGACTGCTCCCTTTTGTGCGCTGGGTGTAGGTAAGCAGCCTGTCCGGGCGACAAGAGAGATAGGGGTCAAATTGGAGCGGTTGTTCGGAAGGAGAAACGGTATGGCAAGGGTAATCGTGGGAATGACGATGTCACTCGACGGGTTCGTCAGCGGTCCTGACGGGGATGTCAGATTGCTGTTCCTCAGGTTCGAGGCGCTGCGGGATTCCAGGCAGATACGGGACGCCATTGCGTCGACTGGGTTGGCGGACCGAAGATCATTCAGCAGCTTATCGAGGGTGGGCTCGTGGATGCGGTGCATATCGATGTGCGCACATTGTTGCTGGGGTTTGGGCTTCGGCTCTTCGAGCGGTCGGATCGGATTCCATCGGAGCTCGAACTCTGTGAAGTTAACCAGTCACCCGGGATCATTCACCTGCGGTATCGGATGGTTGACCAGCGCCCGCTCCGGCTTCGTGGATGACGCGATAGACGACGGTGCCGTTAGATTCGAAGACGATCTCCAGGTCCGAACCCAGCATCGATTGGAACGCGTCGATACCCGCCGCTGAGGCGTAGAGCTCAGTTGGACTGGACGGGAGCCCGCTTTTGCGCTCGAGCTCACCTACGATGAGGTAGTCGATGCCATATTCCTGAATGATTCCCCGCTTTTGCTCGATGCTTTCGGAGTTGTACAGTCGGCGCACGTCAGCGTCGCGCTGAGCAATTTCCGGATAATAACGTTGCTGGCGTTCATGTCGATCCCAACCAAGCACGGTAGGAAGTCCGAGGGCAATTGAAAAGCGTGATCCATCGCCGCGGTAGGGCCCTATGCTTGCTTCTGCAATCACCGGCGTACCGTCAACATGCTCCTGGAACCAGTGGATTGCGTCCAGATCGCCCGCGAATCCGATGACTTGCCCGTTTCCGCTCGTGATCGTGCCGTAGCGCATCCAATCGAGTGCGTCGAGCGTGCCGGGGCCGGGATGGCCATCGAACCGCTGATCCAATCTTGGCAACGTGGCCACTGCCGGATAGACGAGCGAAAGACCAATTAGCACGGCGCATGCTGCAATGGCAAGTCGACCACGCTTCGAAATCGATGCTGGAACATATTCGGTTTTGGGCAGAAAACCGCTCGGCGTGGAAACCCAGGTCGTGACGCCGGTGCTTCGCTTCGACACCAGCACCGCCAGCGATATGGCCGCCAGTGCACTCAGAAGCGTCCAGACCTGGTAGTAAAGCTTAAAGATGGTGTTCATCCGATACCATTCCGCGAGCGACGCCAGGTCGTCTACCACGAACACGATCTCGACTCCGGCAATCACCGATCCTGCCGCGGCCAACATCAGCCCGAAGAACGAAGCACCGCCATCATCGAACGAGAAATAGATCATCGCGCCGCAGGCTGCGAGAAATAAACCGATTGCCAACACTGGCCAGCCAAGCGCAACCAGATATGCCGTTCCTATAACCCCAATGACGACAGCGATCGAGGCGGCGTACGCATCTGCCTTCGCGCGCAACATCACCATCGCAAGCGCCCCAGCTGCGATCAGCGAAATCACCACGGTCTCACTCGATCCGGAAGGGAACTCCGCCAACTGCGGCCGGAAAACCTGCCATGCGATGGCAGCAGTCACGGCCAGGCTGAACACGACGATGCCTGTATCGCGCCAGCGGAGATGTGGGGCCGACCAGGAGAGAAGTCCTGACGCAACTGCCGAGATACCGAGAATGCCGAGCAGAGCGCCCAGATGGAGCAGGAACTGTCCTAAATTGGTACCCGCGGTGACACGCCCAACATCGTTGAAGAGCGCGATGAAGTTGTCGTGGAACGGGCGGAACATCAGGTACGCCAGCGCACCAGTGCCCCCTGCAACCACAAGCGTTGCTAGGAGCCGATAGAGCAGGTTTCCGAACCGCCCCGCCCAAAGAAAGACGGTCGCAACCATGGCCATCGCATAAACGGGAACATCCCACGCGTTCGCAGCGCTCAGCGTACCGAGACAGAGCGCCAATCCAGCCAATTTCGGTACCGCAGCAGCGAGCGAGCTCGATCCCGTGGCCAGGGCGAAGCCCAACCCCAACACCGCGATCGTGACTGGCAACGCTATGAGATGTGCGTGCAAATCGGCATAGAGTCCTGTGAAAAAGGGAAATTCGGTGATACCGCCGTCAATCGCACGACTGGCGGACCACGTCCAATCGAAGGAAAAGACCGGTGCATTGGGCAACCCGCGGAACAGATCCCACGCCGATTGCAGATTTCCCATCAAACTGAAGATGAGTACGCCAAGACCGCCCGCCACCAATGGGTCGACCCGATCACGACTCACCCGGCTGGAAACAGCCACAACTAGGCTATACATGGCCGATGCAGCGAGACCCATCATGGTTGGCTGCGCGAGGTTGAAAGCAATCTCCGACGGAATGCCGGTTAGCTTAATCAGGAACGCGACTAAGTACTCACCATAATAATAGTAGTTAAGAATTCCACCGGAAAACCATGGATCGAAGGGCGGAAAACTGGGAGTTCGAAGCAGCGCGTTGATATGCGCGAACTCCATCGGTTTCTCACCACCCCAGATCGGATGCCACGAATCGGGATTGAAAAAACGCAGCCCCAGGAAAATGGTGAACACCAGCCAGAACGTGGCCTCTGCGCCCCCAATGGCTCGCCGTGAGGCTCTACTTGCCGTCCTGCCCATGCGTGACGAGGCGAGCAGCCACCCAATCACTGTCGCCGCGATCACCGCGTACCAGGCCCAAATGGCGCGGAATTCGATGATCCGGTACGACGCAGCGAACCAGACTCCCCACCCCGCCAGCAAGATCAGCATGATCCGGGCAAACCCTTGGCCAGCATCAGGAAATGAGCCAAAGAGCGCTCGTGCCAACGGGCGTCCGGCAGCCCCGATTACGATCAGCAACACCACCCAGATCCCGATCGCAACCGGGGTCCGGTCGGTCCACTGGCTGCTCCAGCGGGCGTCGTCGACCACCGGTAAGTCATCGACCGGCTCGTCGAGCATCAACTCACTGGCGTCACTTGTTTGAAGGTGATTCGCCTGCATAGCAGGAAGCGCACTCACCGGTGCTGCAGAGGCCGAAGCTGGTTGGAACGCGATGGAGACCAGAACCAACGCAGTCAGGCGGAGGAGCGGAGCAATGATGCGACCCAGAGCCCAATGGGTTGCGTGGATTGGTGTGCTCAGGATATGACGCTCCTCGCGATTGGCGTCCGACGTTCATCGGTATGACACCGAGATCGGATAGAGTCTGCATCATGAACGCCAACCCTGCCGAACCTATCCGCATCGTTTATTTCGGAACGCCGGCGTTTGCTGTTCCCGCGCTGGAAGCCTTGCTGTCCGATCCCCGAGCCCACATTGCGCTCGTCGTGACGCAGCCCGATCGCCCTGCTGGTCGTGGCCGCAAGTTGACCGCGCCGCCTGTTAAAGAGTGCGCACTCGCTTCAGCAATCCCAATGTATCAACCTGAAACTCTGCGAACCTCGGCCGACCGTGAAAGGATCGCCACCGCCGATGCAGATCTCTTCGTCGTGGCGGCGTTCGGCAAGGTTTTTGGCCCCAAGCTTTTGGCGCTGCCGAGATTGGGATCGGTCAATCTCCACGCGTCGCTGCTACCACGCTACCGTGGCGCCAGCCCTATTTCAGCCGTTATTCTTGAAGGTCGGGCTGAAACCGGAATCACCCTCATGCACATGGACAGCGGACTCGATACCGGACCAATGCTCGCGCAACGGTGCCTTCACATCGATTCCGAAGCCACCACCGCATCGCTGACGCCATCACTGGCCCAGGTTGGGGCAGAGATGCTCATCGACAATCTCGGTCGACTCATCGATGAAACCCTCGATCCCATACCTCAGGATAACCAAGGAGCAACACTTACTCGCCCGTTGGCAAAGGCTGATGGTTGGATCAATTGGAATAGTTCGGCAGTGGAGATCGAACGACAGGTTCGAGCGATGTGGGACTGGCCCCGGGGTTGGACAACGTTCGATGGCGAGCAGGTACAGATTCACCGAGCTTCGATCGACCTGGCACCCGCTTACGCAACCCCGGGCACCGTTGTGTCCAGACAGGGGAACGCCGCCGTGGCAACTGGCAATGGTCACCTGATCGTTGAGGTCGCGCAGAGCGCGGGGAGCAAACCACTTCCTGGCGGCGCATGGTTGCAGCGATCTGGGGCCGCGGGACAGATGCTCGGAGGGGTAGGGGCACCGGATGCGCCTTCGCTTCCGATGATTCGCCCCGTGGGGAACTAACGACCGGACCCGACCAGGGGCGGCTCGTCGTCGTCGCGATTCGACCGACCTCCCGTGCGCCAGGATGGTGGCGAATCGCTCGGGTCGATTGGCTGGCCCCGCCAG
>JBBQPB010000080.1:0-7893 GCA_038331435.1 Thermomicrobiales bacterium
AAGCATCCAATGGCGAGGCAATTTACTCCACCGATGTCGGCCAGCACCAGATGTGGGCGGCCCAGCATCTTGGCCTGGACTACCCAAATCGGTGGCTGAGCTCCGGGGGTCTGGGAACGATGGGCTACGGACTGCCGGCCGCTATCGGCGCCAAGATCGGATGTCCGGACAAGGAAGTTTGGGCAATTGTCGGCGACGGCGGCTTCCAGATGTCACTCAACGAACTTGCCACCTGCGTGCAGGAAGGGATCGACGTCAAGATTGCCGTGTTCAACAACGGCTATCTGGGCATGGTTCGCCAATGGCAGGATCTATTCCACGGCAAGAACTATTCTGAGGTGAAGATCTACGGACCAGATTTCGTCAAGCTGGCTGAGTCGTACGGCGTTACCGGTATCCGGGTCTCAACCGACGCCGAACTGATGCCTGCGATCCAGAGAGCGCGCGAAACCCCGGGAACGGTGGTGGTCGAGTTCGTTATCGAACCAGAAGCGAACGTCTGGCCGATCGTGCCGCAAGGCGCCAGCAACTCGGCAATGCTTCACCGTTACGAGGATCGATAGGCATTCAGCCATCTTGACCGGGAGGTCGGAATGAAACGACAACACACGCTCATCGTGATTGTGGAAGACCATCCAGGCGTTTTGAATCGCGTGGTTTCCCTGCTACGACGGCGCTCGTTCAATATCGACTCGATTACGGTCGGCCATTCCGAGCAACCGGGGGTTTCCCGCATGACTCTGGTGGTGCGCGGAACCGACCCGGATATCGAACAGGCTGGCAAGCAGCTCTACAAGCTGATGGAGGTGCTGAAAGTCATCGATCTTACCGATCAGCCCGTGGTCGCGCATGAGATGGCGATCGTAAAAGTGGCCGCCAAAGCTCAACAACGACAGGAAGTGCTGCTGATTGCGCAAATGTTCAACGCGCGCGTGCTGGACGCCAGTCCGAACACGATCATGATCGAAGCGACCGGCACGGTCGAGCAGATCGAATCGCTGCTCGGGATGCTGCGCGCGTTCGGCATTCGCGAGCTCGCGCGCACTGGCGCCATCGCCATGAGCAAAGGGAGCGGCAATATCACCAGCAAGGGTTTTGCGGAGTCCGATCAGTATGCTGGGTCAGCTGCCGCTGACTAAACCGAAAACCGTCGATAATTGGGCGCCCTTGCGCGTGCTTGGGTGCGACTCGAAGCGTTACAAAAGGAAGGAACCGGAGTGCCGGCAACGATTTACTACGACCAGGACGCGAGCCTTGATCCGCTCTCGGGCAAGACGATCGCCGTCATTGGCTATGGAAGCCAGGGTCATGCTCACGCGCAGAACCTGCGCGACTCGGGCCTGAATGTCATCGTCGGCCTGCATGAAGGAAGCAAGAGCCGCGCTAAAGCAGAATCCGATGGTTTGACCGTTATGTCGGTCGCCGACGCAGCCAAGGCTGCGGACGTGATTATGATCGTCATTCCTGACCAGACGCAGGCACGGGTCTACAAGGAAGAGATCGAGCCGAATCTGACCTCAGACAAGACGCTCATGTTCGCGCACGGCTTCAACATCAACTTCGGTGCTATCACACCGCCGGCAGATGTGGACGTTTCTATGATTGCTCCCAAGAGCCCGGGCCATCGGGTCCGCGAGCTCTACCAGGAAGGCGTCGGCGTGCCGGCCCTCATCGCGATCGAACAAGATCCCTCTGGACATGCAAAGGAAAATGCGCTGGCGTATGCGAAGGGCCTCGGCTCGACGCGCGCCGGCGTGCTTGAGACGACGTTCAAAGAAGAAACTGAAACCGATCTCTTCGGTGAGCAGGCAGTTCTTTGTGGTGGCGTCGCGGCACTGGTGGAGGCCGGGTTCGATACGCTGGTCGATGCTGGGTACCAGCCGGAGATTGCGTACTTCGAAGTACTGCATGAGCTCAAACTGATCGTCGATCTTTTCTACACCGGCGGTCTTTCCTACATGCGCTATTCGGTGAGCGATACCGCGGAATACGGCGATTACACCGCCGGCCCGAAGATCATCGATGCCGGTACGCGTGAAGCGATGCAGGGTCTCTTGGCAGAGATCCAGAATGGCAACTGGGCGGCAGCCTGGATTGCGGAAAACGAATCTGGTCGCGACAACTTCCTGCGAATGCGTGATGAGCATGCAAATTCGCAGATCGAAGACGTCGGCAAGGGCCTGCGCTCGATGATGCCCTTCTTGAAACAGGGGAATCGTCCGGTTTCGTAGGCCGAAACGGAGCACATTCTTATGCCATCAGCAGAGCCTGATGTACGTAAACGAATCTGGATCTTCGACACCACGTTGCGCGATGGGGAGCAATCACCCGGCGCAACGATGACGGTCGAGGAAAAGCTTGAGATGTCGGACGCCCTGGTCGAACTGGGCGTCGACATCATCGAAGCTGGGTTCCCGGCGGCGTCGCCCGGTGACTTCGAAGCAGTCAAGCTGATTGCCGAGCGAGTCAAAGGCGCGACCGTGGCCGGACTCGCCCGTTCCAACCGTAACGATATCGAACGGGCAGCGAAGGCGATCCAGGGAGCGGAGTCCCCTCGCATTCACACGTTCATCGCCTCTTCGGACATTCATCTCGAGCACAAGCTCAAGATGACCCGTGAGCAACTGATCGAGCGAATTGCGGAAATGGTGGCCCTGGCGAAATCGTTCACCAGCGATGTCGAATTCTCGGCAGAAGACGCGACCCGTTCGGATTGGGATTTCCTGGTTCAGGTCTTCGATACCGCCATCAAGGCAGGGGCAACCACCCTGAACGTACCGGACACGGTGGGGTACACCACCCCAGCGGAGTACGCAAACCTGATGGCCTATCTGCAAGAGCATGTTGCAGGAATCGACGATGTGATCATCTCGGTCCATTGTCACAACGATCTCGGCATGGGCACGGCAAATACCCTGGCGGCTATCGCCGCTGGCGCGCGACAGGCGGAAGTGACCGTCAATGGCATCGGCGAGCGAGCCGGCAACACGGCGTTGGAAGAGGTCGTGATGGCCCTGGCCACGCGCGGCGAGCAGTTCGGCGGCGCGTATACCAACATCCGCACTGACCGAATCGTTCCCATCAGCCGCCGCCTCGCCGGCATTACCGGTCTGGATGTGCAGGTCAACAAAGCGATCGTGGGCGAAAACGCTTTCGCGCATGAAGCCGGTATCCACCAGGACGGCATGCTGAAAAACCGCACGACCTACGAGATCATGAATCCAGAAGATGTGGGTTGGGAGGGCACCAAGCTGGTGCTCGGCAAGCATTCCGGTCGCGCTGGATTCCGGAATAGTCTGAACGATCTGGGCATCAAGCTCGACGATGACGAAATGCAGGCGGCCTATGAGCAGTTTCTGGTGTTGGCCGACAAAAAGAAACGCGTAACCGCCGCGGATTTGATCGCCCTGGTGAGAAATCAGCAGGAAACCCGCGACGATGTCTATACGCTTCGTCAGTGGCGGGTCGACATTGCTAGCGGCGAACCCGCTTCGGCCTCGGTCGTGCTCGGGCACATCGATGAGACCATCGTTGGCAATGGCGACGGGAATGGACCGGTGGATGCGCTTCTCACCGCGATCGACGCCGCTACTGGCATCGTGACCTCGTTGGAGTACTACCATGTCGAAGCGGTCACACCGGGTGACGACGCCCAGGGTCAGGTGCACATTCGCATCAAACACGAAGGGTCCATTTACACGGGCCACGGTTTGGCAACTGATATCGTCGAAGCGAGCGCGCGTGCGTACATCGATGCATTGAGCAAGATCGAGAGCGGCAACTCTTCGACTGTACTGGCGGCGACTACTAGTGTCTCGCGCTGGAGCTAATCACTACCGATGACTGCGGAAACCGACATGACCCAAACGGCGCCGGGCAAAACGTTGAGCGACAAATTGTGGGATTCCCACATCGTTCGCACAGCGCCCGGCGGTCCGGATCTCCTCTATATCGATTTGCATCTGGTGCATGAGGTCACGTCTCCGCAAGCCTTCGAGGGCTTGCGGATGCACGACCGCGACGTACGGCGCACCGATCTGACGATCGCGACCGCCGATCACAATGTGCCTACGATCGATATCCATCTTCCTATCAAGGATCCCACTTCGGCTAAGCAGGTCGAAACGCTCACGGAAAACACAGCAGCATCCGGCATTTTGCTCCATCCGATGGGCTCACCCGGCCAGGGGATCGTGCATGTCATTGGCCCCGAACAGGGGCTCACCATGCCAGGCATGACCATCGTTTGTGGGGACAGTCACACCTCTACTCATGGCGCTTTCGGCGCACTGGCGTTCGGTATCGGCACCAGCGAAGTCGAGCATGTGCTCGCCACGCAGACCCTGCCACAGATGCGCCCCAAAACGATGTCGATCACTGTCGACGGCGAGTTGCCCGAGGACTCGACCGCGAAGGACATCATCCTGGCGATCATTGGCAAGATCACCACCGGCGGCGGTATTGGCCACACGGTCGAATATCGCGGGTCTGCCATCCGGAACCTCTCTATGGAGGGCCGCATGACAATCTGCAATATGTCGATCGAGGCGGGCGCCAAGGCAGGGATGGTCGCCCCGGATGACACGACGTTCGCCTATATCGAAGGTCGGCACTACGCGCCCAAGGGCAAGCTCTGGGAAGACGCGCTCGACTATTGGCGATCGCTACCGACCGATGACGATGCGAGATTCGACGCGTGCGTCGAGCTCGATGCTGCCAGGATCACGCCCTACGTTTCCTGGGGTACCAATCCGGGTCAGGTCGTGCCGATCGATGCTGTGGTACCCGATCCATCCCAGATCGACGATGCCGGTCAGCGAAATGCGGCAGAACGTGCCATCGCTTATATGGATCTTGTTCCGGGAATGCCAATGCGTGACGTGCCGGTCGATGTCGTTTTCCTGGGATCGTGCACCAACAGCCGTATCGAGGACCTGCGCCTAGCCGCTTCGGTTATCGAAGGGAAATCTGTGGCAACCGGGGTGCAGGCGTACGTCGTTCCTGGCTCGATGCGGGTCAAGGAGCAGGCAGAACGCGAGGGACTCGACCGAATCTTCCGCAGTGCGGGCTTCGAATGGCGCTCCGCCGGTTGCTCCATGTGCCTGGGTATGAACCCCGACCAACTGCTGCCGGGTCAGCGTTGCGCTTCGACCAGCAATCGCAACTTCGAAGGACGCCAGGGCAAGGGCGGGCGGACGCATCTGGTGTCACCCGCAGTGGCGGCTGCGACAGCCATTCTCGGCACCTTCGCCACTCCTGCGGATTTGAGGTAGGCGTCATGGAAAAGATTCAACACATCGAAGGCACGGCGATACCGCTCGATCGCGCAAACGTCGATACCGATCAGATTATCCCGGCCGTCTGGTTGCGCCGGGTCGAGCGCACCGGATTCGCGGACGGACTCTTTTCTTCATGGAAGCAGGATCCGGATTTCGTGCTGAACAAACCGGAGTATCAGGGTGGATCCATTCTGATCGCTGGTCCGAATTTCGGCATCGGCAGTTCGCGCGAGCATGCGGTATGGGCGTTGATGGAGAACGGCATTCAGGCCGTAATCTGTCCGAAGTTCGGCGATATCTTCCGGAACAATGCCACCAAGACTGGACTTGTTCCGGTGGTGGTTCCGGAAGAGGTCAATGAACTGCTCATGCGCGCGGCGATCGACGAACCTGGTCTCACGATCTCGATCGACATCAAGAACCGTACCCTCTCAGTTCCGGAGCTCGGGGTCGAGATCGAGTTCCCGATGGACGACTTCACCCAATACCGCCTGCTGGAAGGTCTTGACGACATCGGAATCACCATGCGTTATGCAGATGACATCACTGCCTACGAGGCGACCCGCCCGGCCTGGATGCCGAGTATCAGCGTCTAGCGCAATCGATCGAATCGTGAATGGGCGCTCGACTGAGCGCCCATTGCTTTGTCCGAAGGAAGGAAACCAAGCGAGTGGCAACGAAAGCGAATATCGTCCTCATGCCGGGTGACGGCGTCGGACCGGAAATTGTGGCCCAGGCCATCAAAGCCATGGAAGCGGTCGCAGTGAAATACAACGTCCGCTTCGATACAACCGAGGTCGCCATCGGCGGCGCGGCTATTGACGCACATGGTGTGCCGTTGCGGCCAGAAGATCTGGCAACCTGCAAGAAAGCGGACGCAGTACTGCTTGGCGCGGTCGGCGGTCCAGCCTGGGACGGTATCGACGTTTCCCTGCGGCCGGAGCGGGGTCTGTTGGCTTTGCGCAAAGGGATGGGGCTTTATGCCAATCTCCGTCCCGTGACCGTCAATGAGGCACTGGTGCATACCTCGCCGATCAAGTCCGAGATCATCTCTGGCACCGATCTGGTGGTTGTTCGCGAGCTTACCGGGGGCATCTACTTCGGCAAACCCTCTGGCCAGCGGACGACCAGCCAGGGCCGCCAGGCGGTCGATACGATGCGTTACAGCGAAGACGAAATAGAGCGAATCGTGCTCCTCGCCTTCGAGCTGGCGCAAACTCGCCGCAAGCAGCTCGCGAGCGTCGATAAGATGAATGTGCTGGCTACGTCACGGCTCTGGCGCACAGTCGTCGAAGAGATCGCGCCGGATTGTCCCGATGTCACTGTCGAGCACGTGCTGGTAGACTCGATGGCGATGCTGCTCGTACGGCAACCTGCGCGCTTTGACGTGGTCGTCATGGAGAACATGTTCGGCGACATCCTGACTGACGAGGCTTCCGTGCTGGCTGGTTCGATCGGCCTGCTTCCCTCAGCCAGTATCGGCGCGCAACGGAGCGCAAGCGACAGCCGACGACGCGGCGTTTACGAGCCGATCCATGGTTCTGCTCCCAGCATAGCTGGTCAGGGCCTTGCCAATCCGGTCGGCACCATCCTTTCGTTCGCGATGCTGCTGCGCACGTCACTTGGTCTTGAAGACGCCGCTGCCGCGGTCGAAAATGCGGTCAACGAAACGATCCGGGCAGGTATTCGCACGTACGACCTCGCAGGTGATCTGCCTCCCGCCACCACTGATATGGTGGGCGACGAGGTCGCGCGCCGCATCTAATCCGCCGTTTTCGGCTCCGGCGATGATGCGCCGGAGCCGAAACTACTTCCCAACTTCGATCGATCCCCCAGCCTTCATACGCACCAGGATGCCATCGGAAATCGAGGATCGCTCGTCCGGTGTCAGCAAGATAACCGGGACCGTACGTCCCAACAGCTCTTCCCCCAGAATCGCGCCCAGCCCAATGATGGGGTCGACTTCAGAAACGATGATGCCCGCTGGAGCGGTGCCGTTCGCGATCGCTTCCAACAACACCCCACTCGCCGAGCATGATCCGCGTCCGCTTGGCAACACCAGAATGCGATTCGCTATCGATGCCCCGGCGAGCGGATGTCGCCGGTCGATGATTTCACCGGTATGCGGATCGACGCCTCCCCAAAAACTCAGCGGCGTGTCCGTGGTCAACGAAGTTCCGGTGGCGCCGCCGTCGACCAACACCCTGCCTGAGAACTGCGTCATTGCCATGCTGAATCGTCCACCACGCCGCGCCCAGTGATGGCCGCATCGACGCATTCGGCCGTCGATCCGTAAATCGACTCCACCCCAATGATCCCGGGGCCATAGTGTGCATATTTTCCAGAGTTGGTCATCAGGACTCTCGCTCCAGGGCGCACCAACGGCGCGACCGCGATACAGGTATCGGCTACCACCGAGGTGCCAAACGCCTCGATAGTTTCAAGTACTCCCGTCCGGGCCAGAATGTCCTTGATCGCTCGGCTCGTCGTGACGTAAACCTGCATTCCCTCCCGCGCATGTCGGTCGCGCATCAGCTCAGCGAGTTCGTTGCATTCCCGCAGGGACGCATGCGGACTTCCGAAGGCGACGACATCGACCGAATCAGTTGTGCTC
>JBBQPB010000081.1:0-7870 GCA_038331435.1 Thermomicrobiales bacterium
TCTTCCAGCATCTGCTGGGCGCGGCTGGGATTGGGCAGGGCGTTCTTCGCCAAACGGGCGGCGCGGGCGATGGTGCGTTGCGACGGACGCCGCCCGACTCGCACCTCGATATCGCTGCCAAGATTGCGGCTGCCGGCATAGATGTCACTACCACGGTGCTTGTCGACCGGCTCGGGAGATCCGGTGACGATGGATTGATCGACCGTGGTGACGCCTGACTCGACGAAGCCATCGAGCGGGACCACGTCGCCCTTTCCAACCCAGACCGTATCGCCCACGGTTACTTCCTTTATAGGAACGGGGGTGGTGGCTCCGGCGAGGGTTGCCTGGGTAGACCGTGCAGCATTCAGCGCCTGCAATGGTTCCTCACTGCGCCGCACGATGAGATCGTGGATGGCCAGCAGGGTGGCATAGCACGCGAGAAGGATGGCAGCATCGCGCCAGTTGCCGATGATAAGGGCGCAGATGGCGGCAATCATGGGCAGCAGCGCAATCGGCACCATGAACTGACGCAGCTTTCGCACGATCTCGATGGTTGGGAACACTCCCGCGATCACCGCAGCAACGGCATAGAGCCCACCGGAGAAGATCGGGCGGAAGCCGAACACCTGGTCGCTCAGCAGCGCCACGAGGATGAGTATCCAGGCGACGATCACGCACACCGTGAGTTTGCGCAGGGGGGTCCAGGACGTTTTGCCAGCGAAGGTAGCGGTATCGAGCGCGGCCGGAGTCGATGAGCGGGCAGGAAGGATACGGCGGACTTTGGATTTGGATGTTTTCGCGCTGTCGCTGGTGGTTGTTCCCGTTTCGGTGGCGGCTGCGACCGCAACCGCAGCCTGATCCTCGACGTTACCAGATTCCGGAGATTCCGTAGGTTCGGTTTGTGCTACTGGCTCAGGCTCTGGTAAGAGCACAGATTCAGGTTCGCCAACCTTGACGACGGGCGCATCCTGGTCCGCAGTATCGGGATGGTCGGACGGCGGCTCGGTGGCGTCGTCGTCGGTTAGGTCGGAGGCAACTGCGGGGGAATCGGTCGGGCGCAGAGCATCGGATTCTCGGGTGGAGAGGGCGCGGCCAGGTTGGGTATCGTCCGGCGCCACGTCGCCTGGAATGGCCGCCTCTTCCTTTTCCTGCGCCATCGAATCTCGCGTCTTTCCCGGGAGTTGCGGCGGTGGGCTCCGAATGAGGAGCGGAGCAGCCGCACGATCGCCCTATCTTAGCAGCCGTCTTTGCATGGGCTGCTGTTTTATACGTAGAGCATTTCGCATTGTTTTACGGATTCGAGGATCGGTGCTCCGCGAGTGAAACGTGTCCGGGCCTGATTTTAAGGAGACAGGAGGTCCCTCCGCTGCGGTTGGGATGAGGAGGATAACCCGGTACGACGCTACTGTCCCTTCATAAACTATCCCCACTCTCCCCTGGTTTTCCCCAATTGAAGCGGATTCGCTGGGGTCGGAGGGTGTACGTACACATTTGTGCCCGATTCGGGGTGGAATTGTGGATAACTTTCCGATCGTTGGGGATAAGGTGGGCACAATGTGGACAACAGGGTGTACGTACACGTGGATAA
This sequence comes from Thermomicrobiales bacterium, assembly GCA_038331435.1. GTDB lineage: Bacteria > Chloroflexota > Chloroflexia > Thermomicrobiales > UBA6265 > JAMLHN01. The sequence goes on from JBBQPB010000081.1 coordinate 1,571, forward strand.
TCCGGGGGGCGACGGGGATAAGCGGGCCAGTTGTCCACAGGGGTTGGGGATGAACGAGTGGGCTTCGACGCGAGTTGTCCACGGGTGGGGAGAGAGGGCCGGTTTTCTCCACATACCGAGGTTTGGTAAGGTGGCGTTCAGATGCGGGAATCGATGCGTTTCCCCACTATCCACACCCCTACGGCTACTTCGGTAATCTTCTTCTTTCTCTTTTCATTCCATTAGTACGTACAAGTTGCAGGGGAACGGGTTTTGGATCAAGGCGCGGGCAGGTTGCATGCTCATGCGGATCGGCACCCCAACCGTTGAGTGTGCTGTGGGGGGATGGGGCTGGTTCGAGCGAGGTGACCTGGAGCGTGGTTGCGGACTGAGGGGCCGGTACCACGGCAGGCAATTTCTGGTGGGGCGAATCCATTTGGGTGGGTGCTGCGTCTTAAAAGAAGCGAGCAAGGTCGGTGAGCCAGCAGCGATCGGGTCTTGCCGTCGTTTGGATGACGTTACGTCAGTTCACAGTTTGTGACACAAGTTGTCTTTCAGGAAGGAGTCTGGCAGGATTTCAGGTAACTGACAGGCGTTACCACTGGTGCGTTTGCCGTGTCTTCAGATACGACAGGTTGGGAACCGCTATGTACAAGCCAGCAGCTTTGCGATAAGCTGTGCGTACGTACGCATTCTTTTCTGGTTTTGGCGTGGCCCGAGCCACACACAGTTCCGCATTGGATCCGCAGGCAACACGTACAGAGGAGTGACGAACATGTACCGCAGGATCAGCCGCAGCGATCGCGCCGCACGGTCACGTGCCACGATCAGGAAAGGAGGATCCCGCGCCGTTCTCTTCGCGCTTACGGCCCTGCTTACGCTACTGATGGCGCCAATGGCGACATCGGCCCAGGATGACTGGTCGGCCCCGCGCACGGTGTATATCCCCGAAACCGGGCACACGATCGACGGAGTTTTCCTGGATTCCTGGCGGGAATGGGGTGGCGTTGCGGCCTTCGGGAACCCGATCACCCCGGAACTCGAGGAGAACGGCGGAATCGTGCAGTACTTCGAGTACGCGCGTTTGGAGTATGTGCCGGACGATCCGAACGGCCAGGTAGTGCAATTCGGCGAGATCGGCCGCGAGCTGAAGCCGGCCATCGTTTTCCGGTCGAAACCGCAACTGTGGACGACTGGTACGCAAAACGGACTTACCCAGATCGCAGATGAGCTACGCGCATGGACGCCGGTGACGGCGAGTGAGGCGCGGATCCCGGACAGCCCGACCCGTCGTTACGTGCCCGAATCGCAGCACACGGTCCAGAATGGGTTCAAGGTTTTCTGGGAAGCCACCGGCGAGGCAACCTATCTCGGGAACCCGGTTACCGAAGAGTTCCGCCGGGGTGACGCGACGTACCAGATCTTTGAGCGCGGCAAGCTTTCCTGGACTGATGCCGCCGGCGTGAAGATGGAGCCGGTCGGCTCGATTCTGGTGAAGCAATACGGCCTGAAAACCGAGCCGCTGCCGACGGCGACCGACTTCCCAGCGTATACCGAGGATCTCTTCATTCCGCCGCCACCACCGGTGCCGCAGGTTCCGTCGAATCCGGGCGGCGAGCGCTGGTTCTCCGTCAATCTCAGCTCGCAATATGCGGTTGCGTACGAGGGCGATGTGGCGGTGAACGAGACGTATGTGAGCACGGGTCGCCCGGGTTTCGATACGCCTCCGGGCACGTTCTATGTGAGCTATCAGCTCGAATCCCAGACGATGGAAGGCGTGCTCGGCGGCGAGTACTACAACGTGCCGGATGTTCCGTACGTGATGTACTTCACCGATGTGGGGCATGCGATCCACGGCGCTTACTGGCATAACAACTTCGGCGCGGTCATGAGCCATGGCTGCATCAATCTGCCGCTCTGGTTCGCGGAATGGCTGTACTACTGGGCACCGGGTGGAATGCGCATCGAAATTTCGTATTAGGCCGGGCTGCCGAATGGCAGTAGCCACCCGTCAGTGAAACGAGAAGCGCTCTCTTCCATACCAGGAAGAGAGCGCTTTGTTGTGAGATTCGCCTGTCCCTGGACTGGGTGACGTCTTCGCCGTGATTCGCGGCAGCCGGGAGCTATGTGCTCGTCAAGATGCCCTAGCTTCACGCGCGGCTTCTTCTTCGAGGTGCTCCTTGATCCACATGCGTGCCAGGGTGGAGGGGCCGATGCCTTTTCGTTTGGCGTATTTGGTCAGCTCTGCGCGATCTGATTCGTCGAGGCGCACTGTCAGTTTTTCTTCGAGTTCTTCAGGACGTTCGACGTCTTCGATCAGCTCGAGTTCGATAAGGTTTCCCTCGGCATCATGGGTATCCCACCACTCCCCTTCCTCGTCGATGGAGTTGAAAGAGGGAATGGGGCCGCGACCCTCAGTTGGATATCCGAAATTGATTGTTGGCTTTGGCTTGGTCATGGCTTGTCGCTTTCGGCTGGGAATCCGTAACGCCTGCGTTCTCGCCGGCTGGCAGGTCGAGCACTAAAGAGATACCAGGTATCTGGCTCATCGGGGACAGAACCAACCACGAACGAGAGCATTCGTTCCTGCTGATTTGCCCGAAACACCTGATACCGGTCCTTGTACGTTTCTTGACCGAATACCGTGCCGATCAACAGCGCTTCGATCTCCGAAATCGAGACTCCATGCTTGGTGCAGTGGCCTCGATTCCAATCGTCCCAGAGCAGGCGGCGGATCTCAATATCGGGCATGGGCACATATTACGAGCATTCGCCGCGCTTTTCATCGTTTGGCATCTTGCCAAGCCAAGCGTCCGTGTCCGTTTGACAAGGTCCGGGCGATTCGCTACTATCCAAATTGGTCAACCAGTCAACCAATTTCGAACGGATTTTAAAGCTGCGGCAGGATGCCGAGACGACGTGCGGTGGAGCACAGAGGGCACTATGGGACGTCTCGAAGGGAAAGTGACGGTTATTACCGGCGCGGCCAGTGGCATCGCGCGTGGAGCGGCCGAGGCGTTTGTGCGGGAAGGGGCCATCGTTGGATTGCTCGACCGCAATGCCGAGGGGCTCGCGCAGGCCGTAGCGGAGCTGGGGGAGCAGACGTTTTCCCTGGTGACGGATGTGACCGATGAAGCGAGCGTGGCGGCGGCGTTCGACCAGGTTCGCCAGCGGTACGATCGATTCGATTGTCTTTACACCTGCGCCGCGGTACAGCTGATCGGCGAAGACGCGCCAGTGCATGAGCTGGATACCGCGGTCTGGGACCGCACCTACGCCGTGAATTCTCGCGGCGTTTTTCTTTCCTGCAAATACGGAACGCGGTTGATGATCGAGGCCGGCAACGGCGGATCGATCATCAATGCCGGGTCGCCCACTGGATTGACGATGTGCGGCGCCGGTTGGAGCGCCTATTCGTCGTCGAAAGCGTCGGTGATGGGGTTGACCCGCGTGATGGCAGCCGATCTGGCGCAGTACGGAATCCGGTGCAACAGCATTGTGCCGGGGTCGATTACGACACCGTTGACGAAGGTGTTGCACGACGATCCGGTGATCCGGCCGCAACTGGAGGCAATGCACCCGATCGGGCGGCTGGGCCTGCCGGAGGACATGGCGGGGATCGCGGTCTTCCTGGCATCGGATGAGTCGAAGTTCGCGACCGGGTCGTTGTTCTTCGTGGACGGCGGGATTTCGGTTCGATAGCAGGCGACTTCGTTCGGCCCGATCACGGCGCATCTGTTCGCCATCGGGCAGTTCGAGGAGAGGGTCGTGGGCAACGCAATGGCGGCCTTCGGCCGCTGGCGGGCACTGGTCCCGCCACTACGACCGACGATGAAACAGGAATGACGCGACGGAGCGAGTTGTCAGAGGAGCGACGGTGGCGCAGGTAACGATGAAGCCGCAAGGGCGGCAGTCGGGGATTGGCGGAGCAATCCGGCGGGTTCTCTCGATCGATGAGATCGGGGTGATCGTCGCAATGCTCGGGATCTGCATCTTTCTGAGTCTGACGACCGATACCTTCCTGCACAAACAGAATCTGATCTCGGTGCTGCGGCAGTCGTCGTACATCGGAATCATGGCGGTCGGGATGGTGTTCGTCATCTCGATGGGCGACATCGATCTTTCGGTCGGGGCGTTACTGATGTTTACGTCGGTGACGATGTCGATTCTCTTCCGGGATGGCTACTCGCCGATCATCGTCATCGCGGCGGGGCTGGCGCTGGGAACCTTCTGCGGGTTCATCAACGGCGTCCTGAGTGTCTCGCTGCGTATCCCGACCATCATCGTGACCCTGGGAACCCTGAGCATTTTTCGTGGATTAGGTCTGGTGGTTTCCGGGGGATCGCCGGTTTCGATCGATCGCGAGATTACCAGCGGCTGGTACTTCACCGTGCTGGGCGAGCGTGCCCTGGGGATCTGGATGAGCGCCTGGGCGATGTTCGTGGTGGCGATCGTCGGGTGGTTCCTGTTCAACCAAACCGCGTTCGGACGGCGGGTGCAGGCGATTGGCAGCAACCGCCAGGCGGCGCGCTATTCCGGTATCCGGGTAAATCGCTACCGCATCATGGTGATGTCGCTGATGGGCTTCATCGTCGGTATCGCGGCCACCTTCCTGCTGGCATTCCAGCGAGGTGGCAACCCGGCCAGCGGACCGGGGCAAGAACTGTATGTCATCGCGGCCACGATCATCGGCGGCACGGCGCTGTCGGGTGGGTCGGGATCGGTGTTTGGGGCGGTGATCGGGGCGATCATTGTCTGGCTGATTCAGAATGGTCTGGTGTTACTCGGAATCGAACCGGCCTGGGGCACGGTGGCCACAGGCTCGGTCATCATCATTGCGGTGGCGCTGGACTATTTGATCAAGCGACGGGATTAGACGAGGAACGAGTAACTGGTACCTAGCAACTCGTTGAACAGCCAGCGTATTCAGGTCGAGCAACGAGTTCCCAGGTACTGATTACCAGTTCCCTCTCGAAGGAGGTGATGAGCTCAGTCGGTTTCAGATTTCGAGGTGAACATGTCGTCAAAGAAGCAGAGCGAAAGGATTCAAGGATGAATCGAACGCGGTTCCTCGCGATTTTCATGGCCATGGCCATGTTGGTCATACCGATGGCGGTAAGCAGTCAATCCGCAGCAGCGCAGGATGACGATATCAAGATCGCCTACATCCTCCACGGTCTCAACGACTTCACCCAGACGATCAAGGAAGGCGCAGAAGATGCCGGCCAGGATCTTGGTGTGACGGTCGATGTCTTCGGTGAGGCCGGATTCGATATTCCGACCCACCAGGCCTTCCTCGAGTCGGCGATTCAGGCCGGCTACGATGGCATCGTGGTGATTCCGAACGGTGGCGATCCGTGGAACACGTTGCTGGAAGAAGCAGCGAACGCGGGGATCCCGCTGGCGACCGCCAATAACACCGCGCTGAACTCGGTGGTCGATCTCTGGGTCGGCCAGGATGAGTATGCCTCTGGTGTGCTGCTGGCGCAGGAAGTGCAGAAGCAACTGGACGCCAAGGGTGTCACCAGCGGCCAGGTGGTCATTGGTTCCTGCTTCCCGGGCAACCCGGTGCTGGATAACCGCTCCGCTGGTATCCATTCCGTGCTCGATGGGGCAGGTTTCGAGCTGACCCAGGACTACGACACCAAGCTGGACAACACTGAGAACTACAACATCTGGGACAGCCTCGCGACGGCAAACCCGGATGCAGTGGCGATGCTCGGTCTCTGCTCGCTCGATCCGCCGAACATGGCGCAAATCAAGGAGCGCGGTGGCTACGAGTGGCTGGCTGGTGGCTATGACCTCGAGACCCCGACCCTCGAGGCGATCCAGGATGGCTATATCGGCGTTTCGGCCGGGCAGCAGCCGTATCTGCAGGGCTACCTGCCGGTGCTGGCACTGGTCCAGGAATTGCAAGGCGGCGAGCACATCAGCGGCTGGATCGAGGTTCCGACCGATCTTGTGACGGCTGAGAACGTCGAGGATTTCCTGCCGCGCGAGGGCGACGCTCAGGTGCAGCGTGACTTCTATGCGGCGTACATCGCGGAGAATTTCTCCGATCTGGCGGCGGCGGCTCGGCCGTACTCGGACCTGAGCGCGGCTCCCGGAGACATGGCTTCCCCGGAGGCGACTCCGGCGGGGTAACGGAGCAGGCAGTGGGCGGCACGCGGCAGGCAGCACAACGGCGTGCGTTGCGGTGGGTCGCCCTCATCCATCCCCCAACCCCTTTCTTCTTCGCCCGATCGGAGGGCAATGATGGCCGTTGCTACGGTGGATTCGAGAACGGGACGATGAAACGTGGGTGAGACGGTGGACGAGGCG
>JBBQPB010000082.1:0-7858 GCA_038331435.1 Thermomicrobiales bacterium
TCCGCGAACGGCGAGGTGCAAACCGTCTGGACCGGCTTGACCATGGCGAGCGGCATTGCCATCGGCAACGACGGCTTGCTCTATGTTACCGAGCTCGCCTCAGGTGTGAGCGAATCGGCCGTCAACGGCATCCCAGGCAGCGGCCGCTTGTTGCGCCAGACCGGTGACGATACCGCAGAGGTCGTGGCAGACGGGTTGATGTATCCCTCCGCGCTCGGCACCGGACCGGACGGCGCGGTCTATTTCGCCTCCGGAGCAGCCGGCAGCGAGAATGGCGCCGGTGAGATCGGACGATTCGCGCCCGATGGATCAACGGCCGCTGCCGCACCGCCCGATTGTGAACCCATCGCCGAAACCTTGAGCGCCGCGTCCGTCACGGCAGTGACGACCCCGGCATCCGGCGTGACCTCGACGCCGGCGGACACCCCAACTCCCGCGGACGCCCCCACCGCAACGCCCACGCCGACTCCCACGGTTCCATGGACACCAGACAGCGCCGCGCCCACAGGCGAGGTCGTGGATGTGGGGCTCCAGGACTACGCCATCGAAATGCCAACCGAACTTGCGGCCGGACCCATCACCTTCCTGATCACCAACTACGGCACTCTGACGCACAGCTTTGCGATCGAGGGTCCAGGCATCGACGAATCGCTCTCTCACGAGCTCGAACCGGGGCAGCAAGGCGCCTTCACCGTCGAGCTTCAGCCCGGAATCTATTCCGTGATCTGCCCCATTCCGGGGCACCGGGATAGCGGCATGAGCCTGGTGCTTACGGTCGAGTAAGCCGAATGAGCACGTACTATTTCCATTAGCTTATTCCGTAGTTATCGATCAAGAAAAAAATTGGGTTTACCCAGAATATCGCTGGGTTTTTGCCTAGAATCTGGCGTACGAACTCGTTTACTTATCGAGGCGCTTCCCGTAGGATAGGAAGTAGCACGGTTCCCATAACCTGCCTTCCAGTGCGGGAAGGCCGCTCTCTGTTGCAAATGGCGGGAACCGGAAAGGGGAAAAGGGTTCATGGATAATCAAAGGTTCGACGCTCTGACCCGGGCGTTTGCGATGGGAACATCGCGGCGCACGGCGATCAAGGGCATATTCGGCGGAGCGGTTGGCGTCGCAGTCGCCACCACGCGTCTCGACCGCGCCGGCGCTCAGACTTGTGAAGAGCGGGTAGACTGCGAAAATGTTCAGCAGGAGAGCTGCACCGATATTTGCCCAGAAGGGAGCCAGCCGGGAAATAACCGCGGTCTTTCCGGGGTTTGCTGCACGGGCAATGGATTGTGCTGCTCCAATAACTGCGTCAATGGCGTTTGCGACGGTACAGAGCCGGAATGCTCATCTGACGGCGATTGTGGTGCCTGTCAGGAGTGCGAAGGTGGCGCGTGCGTCGATCTCACCTGCTGTGACAGCGAATGCGAACCGTGCAGCTCCTGCGTCGATGACGGGTGCGTTCCGTATGCCGAGTACTGCCCTGAAACCCAGCAGTGCTACAACACCGGCACCGGTGGTTGTTGTTACGACAACGAGTGCGGCTGCGGTGCGTGTGTGCAGGGACAGTGCACTATTCCAGCGTGCTGCTCCGACGAAGATTGCCCTGGCGGCTCTTGTGTCAATGGCGAGTGCGTAATCGAGGTGTGTTTCGAGCGGATCGATTGCGTCAATGTCCAGCAGCCGAGCTGCCCGCATCTTTGCCCCGCAGGGAGCTTCCCAGGCAGCAATAACCGCGCGCTCGACGGGGTTTGCTGCCAAGGCAACGGTAACGGCACCTGCTGCTCTAACAACTGTGTCGATGGCATCTGCGTTGGCGGGCCACCCCCGCCGGAATGCGAAAACACCTCCGATTGCGGCGACTGCGAAGTCTGTGACAGCGGCACCTGTATTCCAACTGAGTGCTGTTACGACTACGACTGCCCGGACTGCTCCTTCTGCTCTTCCGACGGCGTCTGTGTCGAAAACCTCTGCCTGATCGGTGAGGAATGCTGCAACGGCGAATGTGTCCCCAACGGGGAATGCTGCCGGGACTTCGGCGACTACTGCGGTGTTCTGGAGATCACGGTGGCCGGTGGCGAAGCGCAGCTCGACTGCTGCGATGGACTGCTGTGCTGCGCGGCCCAGGGCGGTCATGTGTGCGCCGAATGCTGTGACGATCACGACTGCGACGAGGACGGCTACTGCTGGCACGGCTATTGCGAGTACCCCAAATCCTGCAAGAGCGACGGGGAGTGCCCGAAGGGAACCTGCTGCTGCAAGGACGGTAACTGCTCCAGCAAGTGCTGCAACCATCCGCCCAAGCCGCCGAAGCCACCCAAGCCGGCTCCCCCGGCTCCGGTGAAGCCATCTGGCGGTACGGCTTCTAGCCTGCCGGCGACCGGCGCGGGTCCGAGCGACGAAAAGAACAGCTTCCTCGGCGTCGCGGCGCTGGGTGCGGCTGCCGCCGTCCTGGCCGCCAGAAAGATGCGCGAAACCCCGGGCGAGGCCACTTCTCAGGAATAGCCCATCCCACCTCGATCGACGACGGCCGCCATAATGGCGGCCGTCGTTGTTTTTATGGGACTTTCAAGTGTTTACCGACAGTCTCGCGCGGTTCGTATCGAGTAAACGGTGTACGTCCACCGTCATTTCCAGTAAGATGCGTTCAGCAATCTCGGTATTCTCAGTTGTCACGTTTCCGGTGCGGGAAACACATCGTGTGCTGCTGTGCGCGATTCGGGTTTGGGAGAGGGCAAACACCCCATGGACGATCAACGATTCGACGCCCTGACACGGGCATTGGCGCGCGGAAGCTCGCGCCGTACTGCACTCAAAGGGCTGTTTTTGGGCGTGGTGGGTGGCGTTTCGCTCACGATGCGGCAAGACCGCGCCGGCGCGCAAACGGAGTGCGTCGACAGTAGCGACTGCAACCCTTGTCAGGAATGTATCGAAGGGGAATGCAGTTATCCGGTGTCGTATCCGGACGGCCTCTGCTGCGGCACCGAGGGCAACTACTACTGCTCCCCGGAATGCTGCTCTTCCGACAACTGCGAACCAATCTACGAGAACCAATGCGGCATTTCGATCTGCAACGGAAGCGGTTATTGCGAAGGCATCACGACCTGTGTGACCGGGCAGCGGTGCTGTAACTCGGGCACGCCGGAGCATTACTGCGGCGTTTGTTGTGCCGATACCGAGTGCCCCGGATGCTCCGTATGTGTCAATGGCACCTGCTCCCATCCCGAGTGTTGTGGTGACTCTGACTGCACCTCCATCTGTGGAGAATGTGTCGAAGGCACGTGCGTTACGCGTTGCACCAGCGTGGAGTATTGCTGCGCCTTCGCGAACGACTGCCGGGCGCCGGGCGAGTGCTGCACCGACGACGAATGCCCATGCGGCGGATCATGCATCGATGGCACATGCTATCCCCAGCCCCCGTGCCCGGAGGGCCAGGAATGCTGCGCCGACACGTGTGTGACCTCTGGGACCTGCGAATGCATCGTCTCCGGTGGCCATTGCGATGGCGAACCGCCCGATTGCTGCGAGGGGTTGCAGTGCTGCGGTTTCAACGGCGGTAGCACCTGCCAGGAATGTTGCGGGGATTCCGACTGTGACGGTAACTGCGAACAATGCGTCGAGGGAGAGTGCGTCACCGCGTGTAACCCGGACCAGGAGTGCTGTGGCGACCAATGTGTGCCGCTCGGCCAATGTGCCCATCTATGCATTCCCGAATCTCAAACCTGTTCCGGATCTCAGCTCGAGTGCTGTCCCGGCCTGACCTGCTGCATGGACGGAGATGTCAGCTTCTGCGCCGAATGCTGCGCTGACAACGACTGCGGATCATGCGCTTATTGCTCCGAAGGCGTCTGTTACGGCGAATGCAGCCAAAGCGAGAGCTGCTGCCACGGACAATGTGTCGACGATGACACGTGCTGCCATTCCGAAGGCACCACGTGTGGAGTGCTACCCAGCGATGACAGCGCGCAACTCGATTGCTGCAATGGCCTGCTCTGCTGCGACAATCTCTACTACGGAGCAAGCGTCTGCGCCGAATGCTGTGTCGATGCTGATTGCGATCACGGTGGCTGGTGCCACGAAGGTGAATGCAAAGACCCACATGCCTGCAAGGACGACAAGCACTGCCCCAAGGGCGCCTGCTGCTGCAAGGACGGCTCATGTTCCAGCAAGTGCTGTCATCACCCGCACCCGCCGAAGCCGCCCAAGCCCGCCCCGTCGGGTGATGGCGTAACGTCCCTGCCTGCCACGGGCGCGGGTCCGAACGACGAGCGCAACACCCTGCTTGGCGCGGCCGCGCTCGGCGCCGCCGCGGCGCTCTACGCCGCGAAGCAATTGCGTGACGATCAGGAAGCCTCCGAGGCTCACAGCGCGGAGTAGCGGCGCGGTTACAACCATCGGATTGCTCGAGCGGGCCGCCATGTTGGCGGCCCGCTTGCGTATCGGAAAACGAAGCGCTGGCTCCCGCGTTACTCCGCGCCGGGGGAGTGCGACGAATCAGATTCGTGCAGCATCTCCTCACCCCTGGCCTTTTCGACCCGCCATGACGCCACGAACGCGACCACCAGGATGGCCGTAATGACGCCCAGACTCACGAATGGGGGCACCTTGACCACATCGATCAGCACCATCTTGGCGCCGACGAAGACCATGATCCCTGCCAGCGCCGGCTTGAGGTAGACGACCCCGGAGAGATACCCGGCAAGCACGAAGAAGAGCGAGCGCAAGCCAAGAATGGCAAACGCGTTCGACGTGAAGACGATGAAGGGATCGTCGGTAATAGCGTAAATGGCCGGAATCGAATCAACCGCGAAGACGAGGTCAGTGAACTCCACCAGCAACAGCACGACGAAGAGCGGGGTCATGTAGCGCACCCCGTTGCGCCTGGCGAAGAACCGCTGCCCTTCGTAGTCCTCGGTGACTGGCATGAACCGCTTGGCGAAATTCACCAGCCGGTTGTTCGAGACATCCGCCACATGATCGCCCCCGCGGATGAAGCGATAGCCGGTGAAGATCAGGAACGCGCCAAAGACATAGATCATCCAATGCAGGCGATCGAGCAGGAATCCCGCCCCGGCAATCAGGATGCCGCGCATCACCAGCGCGCCGAGGATGCCCCAAAACAGGACCCGGTGCTGATAGATGGCTGGCACGGCGAAGGTCGTGAAAATCAGCAGGATGACAAAGATGTTGTCAACGCTGAGCGACTTCTCGACTAGATAGCCGGTGGTCCATTCGATGCCGGCCTGCGTTCCCATGAAGTAATAGACGCCGGCATTGAAGATCAGCGCCAGCGAAATCCAGAAGCCACTCCAGATGAGCGCCTCACGGCGTTCGACGACATGGGCCTCCCGGTGAAACACGCCCAGGTCGAGCGCAAGCATCGCCCCCAGAAAGGCGAGAAACCCGACCCAGGGCAAGAGATCCATCCACATTGTGTTCGAACTCCGGTGACATGGGATGCCGTGCTAGCCACAATCAGGCTAGCACGGCGACGAATCGACAATCGAGCAAAATGGTTAACAGGCGCGCCGCAGGTTAGTCGCCGAAATCGAACGGCTCGGGATCACGCCGTTGCGACCGGCGGGTGCGGCGGCCGTCATCATCGTCATCGTCATCCCGGTCGTCATCCCACGAGCGTTCGGAGCGCCGGGGGTCACTGTCGCGGCTCGAGGTGCGATACGACTCGTCCGCGTCACCGCCCATCAAGGAGCCAAGCTTGCCGCGCAAGCCGCCCTTTTGCGCGGTGGACGAGCGCCGATCGCGTTCGAAGAGTTCGAGGAGTTGGTCGAGCATGGAACAGTGCCTCCACGGACCGGCAGCAAAAAACCCCGACCGGTCCGATATACGGATCGATCAGGGTCTGACCGGACGAGAGGCTTTTCACTCTCGTTGATCCGGCCGGCGCACCATGCGCGTATTGGCGACCGGATCGCTTGCGGAAGCAAGTGGTTACTCCCCCTGTTACGTAAATTCTATCTCAAGTTCAGGTCTTTGTGCAAGTGGGTTCGGCCAGCGGATGCACCTCAGATCGTGCGCACCCGGCGAACGTTTTCTATTCAGGCGGCGGCTGGGTATGGGGCAGCATGCCCTCATCCGTATCCTTTTTCACTCTCCAGGATGCAATGATGGCCACGGTCAAAATCACGGCAATCACCGCCAGGCTGAGCACTGGCGGCACCTTCACCACGTCGATGAGCACCATCTTGGTGCCGACGAACGCCATGATGCTGGCCAGCGCTGGCTTGAGATACGCCATTCCGGAGAGGTAGCCGGCAATGACAAAGAAGAGCGAGCGCAACCCCAGAATAGCGAATGCGTTCGAGGTAAAGACGATAAACGGATCGTCGGTGACCGCGTAGATGGCCGGAATCGAATCGACCGCGAAGATCAGGTCGGTGCTCTCGATCAGCAGCAAGACGAGGAAGAGCGGCGTCATGTAGCGCACGCCGTTGCGCATGATGAAGAACTTCTGCCCCTCGTACGTCTCCGTCACCGGCCTGAACCGCTTGGCGAAGTTGACCAACTTGTTGTTAGAGACATCGGCCACATGGTCGCCGCCGCGGATGAAGCGGTAGCCGGTGAAGATCAGGAATGCGCCAAAGACGTAGATCATCCAGTGCAGGCGATCCAGCAGGAAGCCGGCAAACCCGATCAGGATGCCACGCATCACCACCGCACCGAGGATGCCCCAGAAAAGCACCCGGTGCTGGTAGATCGCCGGCACGGCAAAGGTAGAGAAGATCAGCAGCATGACAAAGACGTTGTCGATGCTGAGCGAATATTCGAGCAAATAGCCGGTCGTCCATTCGATGCCGGACTCGGTCCCCATCGTTAGGTAGACTCCGACATTGAAGGTCAGCGCTAGGCTGATCCAGACAACGCTCCAGATGAGCGCTTCACGCCTGGTAATCGCATGGGCATCACGATGAAACACGCCCAGGTCGAGCGCGAGCATGCCGACGATGAAAGCCAGAAAGCCGATCCAGGGCAAATAGTCCATCACCATAAGAAAAATCCTCCGGAAACGAATCGCTCCGGAGCGGTCGCATCAGGACCGTTCCGGAGCTCGATGGCCAATGACAATGAGAATCCGCCGCGGCTCAGTCGCCGAATTCCAGGAAATCGGATTCGCGCTTTTCCCTGGGTTTGGATGACCGGTCATCGTCATCGTCGTCGTCATGATCGCGTTTGCGGTCACGATCTTCGTAGCGGCGGTCGTCGTACCGCCGGTCGTCGTTGCGCTCGCCATCCAGGGCTGAGGCCAGGCGGCCGCGTAGCCCTCCGGAAGATTTACTGGATGACTTCTTGTCGCGTTCGAAGAGTTCGAGCAGGGTATCGAGCATGGGTGTGCCTCTCTGGACTGCCGGAAAACAAAAAGCCCCGACCGGTCCGTGTAACGGAACGATCAGGGTCTTACCGGGCGAAAGAGGCTTATCTCTCGATGATCCGACCGGCGCCAATGGAGGCACGTAATGACGACCGGATCCCCTGCGGAAGCAAGTGGTTACTCCCCCTGTTGTGTTTCAGGATACACGCCGACCCGGAGACAACGCAACAATGACGAGCCGGGAGCCAGTCGTAGTGCAGGGCCTCCATGCCCTCTCGTGTCCTCCAAGTTCCAGTATCGAGTGCAAGCTCCTGCCTGCTGCCTGCTGCCTGCCAATTCTTGACTTCCTCATGAACTACTGCTAATTTACCCACAACAACCAAAGAGCGCACTCATCCAGAGGGGGAGAGGGACCGGCCCGTCGACCCCCCAGCAACCTCCGCCAGTGCGGCAGGTGCTAACTCCGGCAGTGATCGAACTGGAAGATGAGGAGTCGCCCGCCGCACCCCGCAGCGTTATCGACCCTTCACTTCCAATGGA
>JBBQPB010000083.1:0-7759 GCA_038331435.1 Thermomicrobiales bacterium
GGTGATATCTGTGACGGTGACCGATGCGACCAGCGGATCGGCAAGATTGATGCCAATGCGGCCTTCACCCTCAGGCGGGTTTTCCCGGGGAACGAGCGTGCTGGGATACAGCTCGCCGCCTCGCTCGAGCACGAATTCCACCGGATTACCGGCTTCGGAACGCGTGTCTTTGATTAGCTCCTGGACGGTCTGGACGTTTTCGCCGTTGACAGACACGATCTGGTCGCCGACCTGCCAGCCAGAGGTTGCTGCCGGTGAGCCTGGACCGACGCCGGCGATGTAGACCTGGTTGTGCGGAACTCCTTTGATGCCGACAACCACGATCATTAGCAAGATGGCGAACAGAATATTCATGATGATGCCGGCGGAAAGGAAGAACGCGCGCTGTCCCGGCGACTTGGCGTTCATGGAATCGGAATCCATGTCTGCGCCGTCTTCACCCTTGACGCGCACAAACCCGCCGAACGGGATGGCATTGATGGAATAGACCACGCCCCCCCGCACCCAGCCGAAGAGCTTAGGCGGGATGCCCATGCCGAATTCCTCGACCTTGACTCCGCACATGCGGGCGCCTACAAAGTGGCCAACCTCATGGATGAAGATCAGGAAGCCGAGGATCGGCAGAATGTAAAACCAGCTTAGGGAAAGCAACGTGAAGCTCCATGGTCACGTGTGCCCGGCGACCGCGTCGACAAGCCCCGCACGCACCAACCAATGTTACCACCGCACCGACTCGATCCCGGTCGCTGCGGCTTCTGATTACGAGCTCGAACCACCATCGATCCAGACGTACGGCAAGCTCCAGAGAAGGCCGAATCCATTCGGGTAGAAGTTCTGGAGCTTGGTGGAGTACCCGGTACGCGCCACGCCGAAACGAAGCGGCCCAACTGGCTGATCGTCCCAAATGATCTTCGATTGGTCCACCAGGAGCTGCGTTCGGTCGTTTGCATTGAATTCAACGCGCTGTTCGGCATCGAGCTGATCCCATTTTTCGCTGCAATAGCTCGAGAAATTCAACCCGGTGGTGGCGGAATCACACGAGAAGAGCGCGGTTTGGTTGCCGTCCGGGGAGAGACTGACGGCCAGGAGCGCAACATCGAAGTCGCCAGATTCCAATCGTTCGATCAGGGCAGCGCCATTGATGGAGGTCAGATTGACCTTGACGCCGATCTGCTCCCAGGCTTCTTTCATGTAGGTCACGAGTTGATCGACCACTGGCTCGCCACCGGAGTAGAGGAAGTCGAATTCGAGCGTCTGCCCATCCTTGGTCAATACACCGTCTTTGAGCGTCCAACCCGCTTCAGCGAGCAACGACGCGGCTTTGTCCGGATCGAAAGCGTAGGGCGGTTGCATCTGATCGGGCGCGTAGGCGGGAGAGATTGGCGGCTGGGTACCGATCGCTGCTTCGCCATAGCCGAAATAGATGTTCTGGGTGATCGAGTCGCGATCGAGCGCGTAGAACAGTGCCTGCCGCACCCGCTGGTCCTGGAAAAGCTCGGTCTGCGCTGGATCGAGGTTGAAGGCGTAATAGGTGAAGTTGAAGAAGTCATAGACATCGACGGTGAGACCGTCGGTTGCCTGTACCGAGGCCATCTGAGCCGGCGGCACGAACTCCATAATGTCGATTTCCTGTTGCTTCAGAGCCAGAACCGAGCTATCGGAGTCGGGAAGCACTCGGAGCGTGAGTCCGTCGATATAGGGAACCTTGTCATAGTAGTCGTTGTTGCGTACGACGCTGACATGATCGCCTTGCACCCATTCCTTGAACTTAAAGGGACCGGTGCCGATGACGCGCGCGGGATCTTGCCCGGTGCTGCCGCCATCGAACGACCAGCTGGCAGGATCGACATCGCCCCAGATGTGTCTTGGCATGATGGTGATCGCGCCTGGACCCTCGTATAGGAAGGTGACGAGCTTTTCGCGCGCGCTTATCTCGAAGGTATTGTCATCGACCGCCCGGTAGCCCGCGACGGCGTCGTTCACGATAGAACGGTAGGGGAATCCGGTGTTCGGATCCAGCGCAGCGTCAAAGCTGAACACCACATCATCCGCGGTGAAATCGACACCGTCGTGCCATTTGGCGTCCTGGTTGAGGTGGAAGGTGTAGGTCAACTCGTCGTCAGCAACGTCCCAGGAGTCTGCCAGTCCCGGCACTGGGCGGCCGTCGAGCGGGCTGATGCCGATCAACGATTCGAAAATCGATCCGGTGATGAGTTGGGTGGTGGTGTCATTGGTTAGGAGACCGTTGACCGTGCTGATGTCGCCGGCCTCGGCGAGGAGCACGGTGCCCCCGGTTTGCGCCGGCTCCGACATCGGGCATGCCGCCAGAATCTCCTGGTTGAACTCTTCCCGGGTCGGTGATTCGAGCAACGACGGGGAGGCGACGCCGGCAGTTGGCGACCCCGAGGTGGTGGTGACCGCCGCCATGCAGGTTTCCCGCTGCGCGATGGGACTGGCCTGGGTTTGCGGAGCCGTTGTTGGGGTTTCAGCCTTTTTGTCGCTGCCGCCGCCGCAGGAGGCCAGCACCACCATCAGCAGCAGACTCACGGCCAGGAGCCGGCTCGGTCCCACCCATGAAGAAATTGCGGTTGATCCGCTTCGCACGTACATGAACTCCCTCGATGTTGCCAGGGTCAGCGCGGCACGCTCGAACCCATATCGTTCGTGACCCGGGATGATACCCGCAATCGCCTGAAGAACTCCGCAAGCGTAGTGATCGGAGTTACACGGTCCAGGGGTAAAAGTTGCGCGCAGCGCCCGGAGCAAAGCGATGTCGCAACGGCGCGATGCTTCCATACGAGACCTCGGAAGCCGGTTCCGCGATTAGATTCAACATTGACGCGCGACATTCTATCCTTGTCCCAGCATCCCGTTCTGGTTGAATGCGCCATTTCTCCGGCATACTCCCACCGCCAAAGCACGTTTCGCAACCGCGCGGAACGGAGATGCTCGGATCAGCCATCGTTGACTGGAATCGTTCAGCGAACTGCGGGAAAGGCAATCGCCAAGATGATCGTTGGTATTCCCACTGAAGTGAAAGACCGCGAGAGCCGGGTTTCCATAACCCCCGGGGGTGTCGCAGAGCTGACAGCGCATGGGCATCAGGTGTTGGTAGAGGCAGGAGCAGGGGAAGGGAGTGGTTTTTCCGACGGCGCCTACGTCCAGGCTGGCGCTGAGGTCATTGCCTCGCATGCGGCAGTGTTCGATCAAGCCGATTTGCTCGTCAAGGTCAAGGAACCGATTCCGGCCGAATACAACTTGCTGCGCGAGCACCAGTTGTTGTTCACCTATCTGCACCTTGCTGCGAACGAGGGACTGACACGCTCCCTTCTGGAGCGTAAGGTGCAGGCAATTGCCTACGAAACCGTTCAGCTCCCGAATCGGTCCCTTCCGCTACTCACGCCGATGAGCGAAGTCGCCGGCCGCATGTCGGTCCAGGTCGGTGCGCATTATCTTCAGAGCAACGCAGGTGGATACGGCGTGCTGCTGGGTGGCGTACCGGGAGTCGAGCCCTCTAGAGTCGTGGTGATCGGCGGCGGCGTGGTTGGAACCAACGCGGCGCAGATCGCGCTTGGGATGGGCGCGTTCGTCTCGATTGTCGATCTGGATGTGGACCGGCTGCGCCAGCTCGAGCTCCTGCTGCACGGTCGCCTCACCACTCTCGTCTCGAACCGCACCACCATTGGCGCTGCAGTCGCTGAAGCGGATCTGGTGATCGGCGGCGTGCTGCTTCCGGGCGCTCGGGCGCCGAAACTGGTCACCACGGCGATGATCGAGCGAATGCGCACCGGGTCGGTGGTGGTCGATGTGGCAATCGACCAGGGCGGATGCATCGAAACCGCGAAGCCGACCACCCATAGCAAGCCTACTTATGAGGTTTCTGGCGTCATTCACTATTGCGTGACCAATATGCCGGGCGCGGTACCTCGCACGAGCACAATTGCCCTATCGAATGTGACGTTGCCGTATGTAATTGCTCTTGCAGACAAGGGGCTGGTCGCGGCAGCGGCAGCAGACCCGGCGCTGGCGCTTGGAATCAATGTGTTGAATGGACATATTGTGTATCAGGCGGTGGCTGACGCTTTCGATCTGCCATACTCACCGTGGCAATCGGTTGCCTGAGTCGAAGCCTGGTCGACTTGTTGGTGGTCCAGGCTTGTGGAAGCAGAGGCATGCAGTCGGAAGAGTCCCTAACTACAACCGTCACCGCGTTTATCGACGATCTGACAACTGAACGGGGCTTCTCCGTTAATACCGTTGCCGCGTATCGGAACGATCTCAGCCAGTTCGCCGCTTACCTTTCTTCGCCGCCGGCCGAGGATCAGCTGGCGCCACTCGGTTCCTGGAGTGGATTGACCGCTGACCACCTCGGCCGCTACCTTTCCTACATGTACGGGCGGCAATATGCAGCCTCGACAGTTGCGCGGAAGGCGGCGGCGCTCAAGTCGTTCTGTCACTATCTGACAAGTTCCGGCGTGCTGCGCGAGGACCCATCGCATTCGCTCGCGTCACCGCGAGTCGATCGCTATGTGCCCCGCGCCATTTCCGAGCATGAAGTCGGTCGATTGCTGGCCGAACCGCGCCAGGCAGCGGAAACGCGCCGACCAGACGCGCTCCGCGATCTCGCGATGATCGAGACGCTCTATTCGTCGGGAATGCGCGTCAGCGAACTGGTAGCCCTGGATATCGACGATGTCGATTTCAACCTCAATCAGGTCTCCTGTCCCGGCAAGGCGGGTCGCCGTCGCCAGGTTCCCTTACGGGTCCAGGCGATCAAAGCGAACGATGACTATCTGAAAAATGGCCGTCCCAATCTGGCCGATCGTGACGAGACTGCCCTTTTCGTGAATCACCGGGGATCGCGCCTGACGCGGCAGGGCTTCTGGCTCATCCTCAAAGCGTATGCCGAGGACGCGAAAATCGACAATATCACGCCGCACACGTTGCGGCATTCGTTCGCCACCCACGCCCTTCGGGACGGTGCCGAACTGCGCGATCTCCAGCAGTTGCTAGGGCATGTCAGCATCTCCACGACCCAGGTCTACCGACTGGTGTCGGTGGACGATGATCCGGTGGTCGAGATCGAGACAGTAATCGTCGATGAGTTGGTGGTTGCCAGTGTCGACGGTTGATTTGTCATAATCACACGAGCACGGCGGGGTCACGGAGTCGTGGTCCCGCCGATTGTTTGTCCAAAAGAGAGCAGGAATAGATGAGCACCACTGGTGAACGAGCTGCGTCCATGGAGAAGATCGTCGCGCTGTGCAAACGGCGCGGGTTCGTCTATCCAGGTTCGGACATCTACGGTGGTCTGGCGAACACCTGGGACTACGGCCCGTTGGGGATCGAGCTCAAGAACAACATCAAGCAGCTCTGGTGGAAAACGTTCGTGCATCGCCGCCGGGACATTGTTGGGTTGGATGCGGGGATTCTCATGCATCCACGTGTGTGGGAAGCATCGGGTCACGTGGTCAATTTCAACGACCCGTTGGTGGACTGCAAAACCTGCAAGGCGCGCTTTCGCGCTGACCATCTGATCGAGGAACGGCTTGGTAAAGAAGCAGCCGGTCTAACGCCTGATGAAATGAGCTCGATCATCCGCGATGCGAATCCGACCTGTCCCAAGTGCGGGAATCGCACGCTGACCGACGCCCGGCAGTTCAACATGATGTTCAAGACCACGATTGGGCCTGTCTCCGAGACTGGCGTTGAGGTCTATCTGCGTCCCGAAACCGCGCAGGCAATGTTCGTCCAGTTCAAGAACATTGTGGCCACTTCGCGGGTGAAGCTGCCCTTTGGCGTCGCGCAAATCGGCAAGTCGTTCCGAAATGAAATCACTCCCGGTAATTTCATCTTCCGCGACATCGAGTTCGAGCAGATGGAGATCGAGTATTTCGTGCGGCCGGAGGCCGCGGGCGAATCGTTCGAACGCTGGATCGAAGCCATGCAAGCCTGGGTCGCTGCGCTCGGTCTGAGCGACGAGCATGTCCGCATTCGCGAACATGGCAAAGCCGAGCTCTCGCACTACTCCGACCGCACGATCGATTTCGAGTACGAGTTCCCCGGACCCATGCGCTGGAAGGAGCTCTACGGGCTCGCGAACCGGACCGATTTCGATCTCCAGCAGCATCAGCAATTCAGTGGTGAGGACTTGACCTGGTTCGATCAGGAATCGGGAACCCGATTCCTCCCGTATGTCATCGAGCCGACCTTCGGCGTCGATCGCACAATTCTTGTGGTGCTGCTCGACGCGTACGACGAAGAGTCGACAGTCGATGTCAATGGCAAACCGGATACCCGCATCGTCTTGCGGCTCGATCCAAAGGTGGCGCCGTACAAAGCCGCGATTTTGCCGCTGATGAAAAAGCCGGAGCAGATCGAGATCGCGCGGGGAATCTTCGATCGCTTGCAGATTGACACCGGATTTTTGATCGATTACGACGAAACCGGCAATATCGGCAAACGCTACCGGCGGCAGGATGAGATCGGCACCCCATTCTGCTTCACGGTCGATCCAGATTCTCTCGAGGACCGCCATGTCACCGTTCGCGATCGGGACACGACTGCACAGGAGCGCATCGCGATCGAGGATGTCAGCTCCTGGGTCCTTTCGAGGGTGTCGTAGCGGACAGGGAACTCTCAGGCGTGGGTGGTATTATCGCCGCACTTGACACTTATCCGGTCGGGCGCGCTTTGTGCCGGGCTGGCTTTTTTGGAGAGCAAAGCACGCATGACATCCAGCGGTAAAAAGTCGAGCAAATCGTCATCGGTTAAACCAGAGGCGAACAATCCGGAGTCGATTCAGGAAGAAGCGCACAATCCGGGGGCGAATCAACATCACGATATTCCGCTCACCCGCGGAGAACGGCGCCGGGCCGAATTCGAGCAAAAGAGAGTAGAACGCAAAAATGCGCCGGCGAAACAGCAGCGAGATCAGAAGCTGCTGAAATGGGCTGGCATTGCACTTGGGGCACTGCTGCTCATCGGCATCGGCTATGGCGCGTATCACTGGATTTCTACCCGCGACGAAAACCGGCAGCCTGAAGGCGTGATTGCCTACGACTACACGGGTGGCGATCACTCGAGCGATGCGGTGACCTACACCGAATCACCTCCCGTGGGTGGAACCCACAATCCGGCGTGGCAGACGTGTCAGTTCTATGACGGCAAGATTGCGAACGAAAATGCGGTCCATTCCCTCGAGCACGGCGCTGTCTGGGTGACCTACACCCCGGACATTTCTGAGTCGGATAAGCAAAAACTCGAAAACTGGGCCAAGGATCGTCCCTATTTGATCGTGAGCGAGTACGACGATCAGGTATCGCCCTTTGTCTTTTCGGCCTGGAACAATCAACTCTCGCTCGATTCGCTGGGTGACAAGCGGGCAACCCAGTTCATGAATTACTTCATACAGGGTCCGCAAACGCCGGAACGCGGAGCATCCTGCACGGGCATCGACACCATGCTTGGATAATCCAACCACAATTCTTTCAGTGCCAACCGCTGGTCTACGGTAACGAGACCAGCGGTTCGTCGTTTCGATCGGTGGAATACGTCGCGCGGGTCTCGGCGACTTGTGCCAGTCCGTCCCGCTCGAGACCGTGGACGAGCTCGAGCAGCCATTCGGCATGCTCCTCGGCATAATCGTCTCGCACCAAGAGTCCCAAGGCGCTTAGCGAGACATTCCCGCCCTCGGCAGCGCGCAACCCATCGACAATCCGGCCCCGATAGTAACGATTCGATCCAGCGAACGGCGCTT
>JBBQPB010000084.1:0-7758 GCA_038331435.1 Thermomicrobiales bacterium
AGCGGCAGAATCGAGTTGACTGCCAACCATAGCGGCGTCATACAGATGACTCAACGTCGCGCCGACCGTTGCAGGGGAGACCGAGCCACCCCGGGCCGCCATTCCAGCGAGAAAATTCTTCATCCATGCGCGATGCGCGAGACACACCACCCGGGCCGGATGATCATGCATGGGAAATTCGATCCCGAAGTTGATGAATGGGCAGCCACGAAATTCCGAATCCGAACACGCCACTTCGAGAATTTCAAAGAAACGATCGATCTGCTCAACGGGCAGAAGCTGAGGATCCCCCGCCTCTCGTTCGAACATTGCCCGGGCCCCGTCACTTCTCCGTTGAAGACATGCGGCAATCAACAGATCTTTGGACCGAAAGTGGCTGTAGAGCGTGGTCTTTGCAACCTTCGATTGGGCGACGATCTCGTCGATTCCTACCGCGTGGAAGCCACACTGATAGAAAAGCTCATCGGCAGTATCCAGAATCCGGGTTCGGGGAGCGCGGTTCATTCCACACCGATCGACAAATGAGCGTTACGTTCTATGATCGAAGAGCGCCAAATCGGTTTCGAGGTCGAGCGCAGCGAGCGCACGGAGCGTCGCCGGAGCCGCATCGGGGCATCGTTCGAGATGAGCGAAAATGAGCTGCAGGTCCGCGGCGATGTCGACGTCGAACGTGCTCTCCACCTCATCGATTCGCAGGCCCAGCTCGCCGGCGCGAGCAATCAACGCGTCCGCGGCGGACGGTGTGCTCATCGGCACCCCGGTCAACACATCATGAAATCCGCGTGTGCCAATGAGGTAGTAACCCCCATCGTGAACGCGTCCGAGGACGACATCGGCATATTCGAGCGCGACGAACGCGTCCTCGATCACCGATCTACTCATCTGCGGCGAATCAGAAGCAGTCAGCACAATACGATCGAACCCTTCGTCGGCCCCCCAACGAAGCAAATTCGTTTGCCGTTCTGCCCACGATTCACCCTGTTGACACACATAGATATCGCCCGGAACGACCGATTCGAAGGGGCTGGATTCGGGGGTATGGGCCCAGGCGAGTTGGTAGGTGCGCCCAGCCCGTGGTGAAAAGCGGTCACTCAAATCGTCGAGAAACGCTCGATACAGCAAAGCGGCGCGTTCCATCCCAATTTCTTTCCCGAGCCGGGTCTTCGTCTGACCAGCCACGGGCTTGCGAGCTGCGATCATCAACAGCGAGCGACTCATCGACGCTGACTTATATTGTCGGGACAATGCATGCGGTAGCGTCCGCCGCAAACCTGCATCAGTCGATGGTCTGGAAACATGCGGCACCCATCGTTCTACTCAACGTGCCAAGCGCTCGTTCCAGGTCGGCGATGATATCAGCGACGGGTTCGAGCCCAACCGAGAGGCGGATCGTGTCGCTGGAATATGGCTCGTGCTTACGATTTCCGCTGTCGTCCAGACAAGGAGTCTGGGGTGGAAATGAGACAATCGTCGTGGTGCCGCCAACGCTGGGAACGTAGGGAATGGATTCCAGTCCCTCGATCACGCTCGCTGCGTCGCCACTGCCGCCGCGGAGTTGGAACGTGAGGACGCTCCCACCGCCGGCCGGCAGCAGCTTTGGGGCGAGACAGTCGCTTCCGGGGTACCTGACCTGGCCGATTTGCGGATGTTCGGTCAGCCAGGTCGCAATCTCGAGCGCTGACCGGCTGGATCGCTCGACGCGCAAATCCAGAGTCTGGAGTCCGCGCAATGCGAGCCACGCTTCAGTTGCCGCTAACAGTGGACCGAACAGGTACGCAGATTGGCGAACGCGCTCGATAAGTTCCGCTCGTCCTGCGATCACACCGGCTGTGACATCGTGATGGCCCGCCAGAAACTTGCCCGCACTTTGGACAACGATGTCGGCACCGAAGGACAGTGGCTGGCAAAGGGCCGGAGTGGCAAAGGTGTTGTCCACAACCAGTAGCGCACCACGTTCGTGCGCCAAGGCCGCAAGGGCCGGCAAATCGGCCAGCCGCATTCCCGGGTTAGAGATGGTCTCGGCAAACACGACCTTTGTGTTGGGGGCAATCGATGGCCGCAACTCGCCGGGTGACGAGAAGTCGGCATGCTCGACCTCCATTCCAAACCGCCGCAGTTCCTGGAACAGCGCAGATGTGTCGCAATAGCCTTCGGAGCCAACAACCGCGCGGTCCCCGGCGCTCATCATTGTCAAGAGCGTCATGGAAATCGCCGCCATACCCGAGGAAACCGCGATTGCGTCCTCGGCTCCTTCGAGGGCAGCAACAGCCCGCTCGAGCGAACGCACGTTGGGTAATCCGTCTCGCGCGTAGAGCGGAAGCCCCGCCGCAAAGGCGTCATCGGCATGCGATGAGCTCTCGAATCCGTAGACCGATCCCTGATAGATCGGCTCGCTCAATGGAATTCCCGAACGAGCACCGCCGTTTCGACGCTCAGTCGGAACTATCGGATCCTGGGAATAGCTAGACGACACTGGCTTTCACCTTGTGGAGACCGGTCGCCCCCTGCGGAGCAGTACCGCGCACGTCGCTGGTTTGCAGATCGCCGTTCTGATCGGTTGCTCTACACACGAGGACATAGTCACCAGCTTTTGTTGGCGTCCACGCGTAACTCCAGAATACCCAAGTCAGCCTGGTTCCGGGATAATCGATAGTGGTGGGCTGCCAGGTTTGGCCATCGTCGAGACTGACTTCCACCTTCTCCACGCCGCGGTCCCCGGCAAACGCCCGTCCTCGCAGCGAAACTTCCTGATTAACCCGCAACGCCTGATCGAATGAATCCTGCCCGCGGTGACGGGTGCGCTTCGGAGAAAAGATGTCCGAGCGCGTAGGAATCACGAAATTCGGTCCCCAGCCCTGCGTTTCGTAGAAGCCTTTGGCGTCGTAGTCGACGACTTCGATACCCGTGACCCACTTCACGTTCTTTTCGCCGTAAAGGCCTGGCACCACCACCCGCACCGGGTAGCCATGCCGTTCAGGGAGCGGCTCGCCATTCATCTCGTAAACCACCAATGTCGTCGGGTCGAGCGCTTTTTCGATGGCAAAGGTGTCGGTGTATCCGTCGGCCCCATACAGCTTTACTTCGACAGCGCTGTCACGCACGCCCGCGTCGTTCAACAGATCCTGCATCCGCACTCCGGTCCAGACTGCGTTGCTGGAGAGACCTGCGCCAACCGCATTGCTAATGCACATCAGGGTTGACTCCTGTTCTATCGGAGTCATCGCGGCGAGATCGTCATAGCTGTATTTCTTCGAACGCTCAACTTCTCCACTAATCTCAAGCGCCCAAAGCGACTTTTTGATGTTCGGATCGACCACGTTCTTGGTCACGGTATAGAACTTGTCTACTGGAACCAGCGGCTGAACGCCAGGGCCGTTGTAAATGGTGCCGTCATAGGAAAAAGTCGCGCGGTCGTACAGTTTGCGAATGATCAGGAAGGTTGGAATCGCCACAAGCCCGCCGGCCGCGGCTGCCAGAATTGCGCGGCGCGAGCTTGGGCGTCCAGCGGCCATCAGACTGGCGCGATCCCCGTCGAGTTCAGGTTGACCGGCGAGCTGCTCGATCGGCATGGCCGGCCGCCGCGCAACAAAGCGATAGGTCACCAGGAGGGAGAGCGCGAACGCCAGATACGTGAGGAGGTAGCCAATCGCGCTCACGATACGGGCCTGAGACGGTGGCAGACCCCGATAGTTGGCCTGGAGAATTGGCCAGAGGAAGATGAGTGTCGCGATCCAGACAGCGCTCACCAGGGCAACGGCAAGTACCAGACCCATCCGGCTGATGCCGTGTTTCCAGGGCAGCCATTGGCGCGATCGCTTGCTTTCGACCACGATCGAATAAATGAGGCCGAAGACCGCGCCCCCTGCGATGATGGCCTGAATCCCTGACCTGATACCGAATTTCTTGAGACCGTTATAGCCGCCGTACTGTGCGAAGAGATCAAAAAATTGATGAATCGAAAGCGTCGGCGCGATCCTGTCGGGTATCGCTTCGGGAAGCGGCGAGATGCCCAACCAGTTTCGTCCCGCCGCCATCACGAGCAACATGACGGCGGCTGCCACCAGACCCGCTAGAACTCCCAGGGCGTAGTTGGCCGCACGGTTTTTCCACGTCATTCTGTTGTTCCATTCTAGAAATGCAAAGCATCGAAAGTCGCTTGGACCAATGCGGACAAATGACACTACCGACCTGTCTGTAGTGTACGAGGCGCGGCAGGTATTAGATCATTCGCACGGACTACCCGACGAATGCCGAATTCCAAGCCGAGTCACCACATCCGTAGGGCATGGTGATAAGTGGAAGCAGTGCACGATCCGGCGTTTTCAGCCGCCGGCATTCACCGGCGGCCAGGGAGCGGTATGGCGCCGGAGCAAGTAGACCCGGGTGGGGTCGTCCTGGAGTATCGACGAATATTGGAAGCTCGTGACCAGCGCGTAGCCTGGCAGCAAACGCCCGGACACCACGTACGATGAATCGGTTGCCTTACCGTAGAAATAGGTCCACCACGGTCCGTCGCGGGTAAGCGCTCGGGTGATGCCTTGATCGACTCCATCGGTGTAAAGGTGATAGCCATCCCAGGCTGCCCCAGCGTCGATCTGATCTGGGCGCGCGCCAGCGTCGATGGCGTAGTCCGCCGCATCCCACACCGCGTCGAGGTACGTCAGATAGTCGCGCGTACCGACAATCGCAAACAGAGCAAATGCTAGTGCGACGGCCCAGCCAATCGGCGCCACGATTTTGAAATCGTTGAGCGCCCAAGCGGCAACAACCAGCATCAATGGCATCAGCGGCAAGAGATATCGATCGAGCGAGTCCCCGCGGTTGAGATAGTGGAAGGACGGAGGGATCACCCCTGCAACCTGACCAGCGAGTAGCGCGGCAATAAGCCCAGGACCACGTCTGAGCTCGGAACTTCGGCTCGAAATGGCGGAAGCGATGACCAACGCAAGCAAAATGGTGGAAACCAGGCTGACTGCGGTGAGTCCGTCGAACCACGGTTGCTCGAACAGCCTCGGCCGGGAACCGCGTACATCCGGCGGCCCCAATCCGCCTGAGCCCATGAATTGCGGCAGATATGGCATCCGGCGCCTGGTGTCTGCGAAGTAGACGATACCGGCCACTGCCACCGCGCTCCATGCGATCGCAATCAACCAGGCGCGCCCCTGAATGCCCCGCACGATGGATGGCAGGTAAACGATCATCGCCGCCGTCAACGGCAGGACGAAAAATCCGATATACATGATTTCGAAATAGGTGAGCGATCCAACCAGGCGCGCCGATCCCCGCACACCGGCATCGCCTATCTCTGCCGCAAACGAGCTTTGTACATCGGGAACTCCATTGACCAACCGCAGCCAGGCGAGATAGCCAAACGTCGCCAACGCCGGGATGAAGCCAATCTCCAGCAGCCGCCGCAATCCCGAACGAGCGAACCGGATCTCGCCACTTAGCAGAAAATACGCGGCTATGGAGAGCGGTATCAGGACGCCTTGCTGCCGGATCAGAATGGCGGCCGCAGCGGCGACCGAACCTGCAATGAGCCACTTCTCGTCCATCTGGCGTTCCTTGCCGAGGCTACGCATGGTGAGTGCCGCGGCCACCAACAATACTGAGGTGAAGTGCGGATCGGTCATGAACGAATACGAGAGCACAAAAGTCAGTGGATTGAACAGATACGCCGCTACCACCAGCGCACTGCGACCGGCGGGTACGCGCAACCGGCGACACATGTCGTAAAGCGCCAATCCGCCAATCGCGGACATCACAAGGGTTGAAAGACGTACTGCTCCCAACGAGTTGTCGAAAAAGAGCGCAAACAACGCGCCCCATACGATCTGAAAAACCGACGTGGCCGCAACCACCGGAAAAACTTCGAGATGCCGCTCATGCAACAGAATCTCGGAGGC
This sequence comes from Thermomicrobiales bacterium, assembly GCA_038331435.1. Lineage (GTDB taxonomy): Bacteria > Chloroflexota > Chloroflexia > Thermomicrobiales > UBA6265 > JAMLHN01. The sequence continues at coordinate 5,907 of JBBQPB010000084.1, forward strand.
CCGCGAGTATCCCCAGTCGTCGGTCGTCGCGACGGGAGTCAGCACATTTACCCACGGCGCGACGGCGAAAAAGACCGCCAGCACGAACACAATCGCCCAATTGCCGCGTAGCCAGGTTCGCAGCCAATCAACCCTGTTCGAGGTAGGAGGCGAGACGGACTCGAGGACAGGAACAGCGTTTGTGGTTGGCGTCATTTCCATTATCGGCACCGGTAGAGGGTCTTGAAATAGCGGTAGCCGGTATCGACCGATGCCCGAAGATCGCCGCTGACCTTGGATTCCCCGCCCGCGCGCTTTCTCCAGGTCACCGGAACATCGACGACGCGCAACCCTTGCTTGCCGGCTCTCGCCAACATCTCGAGCGGCCAGCCATAGGTCATCTCCTGCATATCCAATCCCAGCAACGTATCCCGGCGTATCGCCCGAAAGGGACCAAAATCACTGAGATGCACATCGTAGAGATGCGCGAGCCCCTGGCAGCCAACCCAGTTTCCGAAACGCTGCGGAGTCGTCAACGATCCCGGCTCGAACGACCCGAGCACCCGAGATCCCACGACCAGATCGGCCTGACCGTTCAAGAGCGGCGCGAGCACCAGGGGAATTTCGTCAGGTTTGTCGCTCCGGTCACCATCCATATACAACAGGATCCCGGCATCGCTCGCGGCTCGTGCTCCCGCCAGGCACGCCCAGCCATATCCCTTACGTGGCTCGACCACAACCCGCGCGCCAGCCATGGCGGCAATCGCCGCTGTGTTATCGGTGCTTCCGTTATCGACCACGATGATCTCGCCCGAATCGTCGTATCCGGGTACGAGCTTCAGCGCGGCGGCAACGTCGCTGACATGACCGGCAATGACTTCACTTTCATTGAGACAGGGAATGACCACCGCAATCCGGTTGTTTGGGGCTTCGGATCCGACAATCGTCACGATGCGGGCACAACGTGAGATGCGTTACGCACGATCCGCTTTCGCTTCAACGAACGTTCAGCCGCCCCAAAGTACTCAGCAATCGTTCCCTGTGAGGCAATCCAGTCGAGGTATCTGCCGATGCCTGTTTCCAGATCGACCTCTGGCACGAAACCGAGCGAAGAGATTTTTTCGATTCCCGATACCAAGGCGCGCATCTCTCCCGGTCGAAATGTCCCCGGCAACGATGGCTCGACCTCGACACCCAATCTGGTCGCCAACAGCCGAGCCAGATCTCCGATCTCGACCGCCTGGCCCGTGCCGACGTTCATGACCTGGCCGTCTGACCGCGTATCCGTTGCAGCGAGCAGGTTCGCACGGGCGACATCCGCGGCAAAGATCAGGTCGCGCGATTGGCGTCCGTCCTCATAGACAACCGGCGCCAGTCCGTTGACCAGCCGCGTGCAGAAAATCGCGATCACCCCGGTGTAGGGATTGAACACCGATTGCCTGGGACCGTAGGTGCAAGAATAGCGCAGGGCCGTTACCGGAACTCCAGTCGCCTCGCCCCACGTGAGCAACAATCGTTCCTGAGTGAACTTACTGATCGCATAGACATTGCGCCCGCCGATTGGCGCATCCTCATTGGTCGGAATCGGCAGCGACGATTCGCCGCAGATCGGGCAGTGCATAAAGAAGTCGCCGGCTTCGAGGCGATCGGTGGATCTTGGCGCTCCAAAGAAGGACCCATGCTGCGGACAGGCGTACGCTCCTTCATCGTAGACAGCCTGAGACGACGCCAGCACCACCTTTCGAATCGGGAGGTTGCGGTCTCTGATGGTCTCCAGCATGAGCGCGGTTCCATACGCGTTCACATGGATGAACTTGGCAATTTCGGGCATATAGCCACCGTAGGCGGCTTCGTGGAACACCACGTCGACGCC
>JBBQPB010000085.1:0-7693 GCA_038331435.1 Thermomicrobiales bacterium
ACATGCCGTCCCTGAATATCGTTCAGGAATCCATCGTTGCATTCGCCGACAAACGGATTCACCGTCGACATCGAAATACCGATCAAGGGATTTGCGGCTATCGCATGTGAAATAAGGGCATCGGCCACCCTGCCAATGGAGAGGGTGGATGTCAGGGCTATTGGCGTCTCGAGCAGTCCGAGTTCATCGATCTGCTCGATGCCCACGCACTTGCCGAATCCATTGAACTGGTAGTACGCGGCCGGAACCCGATTCTGAAAGAGGTTTCCGCCATGCGGCAGGATGACGGTCACTCCGGTACGCACTGGACCTTCGCCAGGAATGAGTGCTCCGTCGCCATGCGTGAGCGTCGTGTGACCGACCATCACTCCAGCGACGTCGGTGATTGCGTTATGGGTTCCGGGAGGAATCGTTCCGATGGAGATTCCCGTATCGCGAAAGCGGGGTCGCTCGATTGGATGAGTCGATTCGCCGCTCATTGCAGTCCTGCCAGCTGGTCTTCGGTCGAAATCCAGGTGGGATCATTCCAAAGGATTGCCTGCAGGTACAGATCGAAATGCTCGCCGTTCTTGAATCCATACCCGCGCAGCAGCCCCTCTTCCCGCATCCCGATATTCCGCATTACTCCGGCAGAGCCGAAATTTCCGGGGAAGTAGGTCGCCTGAATGCGATGGAAACCGCCAAATTCGAAGCACCATGAGATGACTCTTCGCGCTGCTTCAGTCGTATACCCACAGCCACGATACGCTGCCCCAAGCCAGTAGCCTAGTTCAGCGCGTCCGGTATCCGGGTTCACATCATGCAGACCTATCGCCCCGATGACCAAAACGCTTTTACGCTCTGTCATCGCCCAGACGAACGATGCACCGGTAGCGTCCTCCTTTTCACGAACGTGCAGGAATTCCCGCGCATCTTCGAGGGTGTACGGAAACGGAATCGAACTGGTCCAGCAATGGATTTCCGGATCCTGTAGAAGCTCGGTCAATCGCTCCGCGTCGTCCATCCGGTACGGTCGGAGGATCATTCGAGGCGTCTCGAGCACATCAATTCGTAAATCGGATTTCAATTCGACCCTCCTGCTATTACTCACGTGGAACCCAGGTTTGACCATGCGAAAATAGCACTGACTTCACACCGATGCGGTCTCATTTGCAAAGATGCCGGTCATTGTCGATCGGTAACGCTCAACGGGCGAAGGTCGGCGACCGTCGGACGGGTCGCGTTTATTTCCGGAAGCTCAGTTTTATGGAACATTCCGAGCTGGTCCTGGACTTAGCCCTCGCGCTGGCTGCTGCCTTCGCAGGAGGATGGGTTGCGCGCCGGCTTGGACAACCTGTACTCATCGGATACTTGGTCGCCGGAATCATCATCGGTCCGAATACTCCCGGGTTCGTAGCCGACCGCGAGCGAGTTCAGCAGCTCGCAGAACTCGGCGTCGCATTACTGATGTTCGGTCTTGGCGTGGAATTTTCGCTGTCCGAGATCATTCGCGTGCGGCGCATTGTCTCAATTGCCGGCGGGATACAGATCCCATTGACCATTGTGCTCGGCGTGGTCGTCGGCCTTCTGGCCGGATGGAGCATCCAGGCATCTTTCTTGCTGGGCGGCGCGTTCGCCATTTCCAGCTCGATCGTCACGCTCACCTGGTTGATGAGTCGCGGTGAAGGAGATTCGCCCCACGCTCGGGTGGCGCTCGGGTTAGGGGTGGTGCAGGATCTCGCGCTTGTCCCGATGATCGCCCTGCTTCCAGTGCTCAGCGAAAATGATTCGAACATCCCGCTGGAGCTCTTCAAATCCATGGCGATAGCAACGACTGCTCTGGTGCTCGTCATTGTGCTGGGGACGCGTTTTGTGCCGCGCATTCTCTACTCGGTTGCTCGACTGGAATCCCGGGAACTCTTTCTCCTCATTGTCGTTTTGCTCGCGCTCGGAACTGCGCTGGCGAGCCAGAAGGCCGGTTTGTCGCTCGCATTGGGAGCCTTCCTGGCGGGGCTGGTCGTCTCCGAATCAGAGTACGACCGGCAGGTGCTCAGCGAGATCATTCCCCTACGAGATCTCTTTGCCACCCTCTTCTTCGTTTCGATCGGGATGCTTGTTGATCCTCAATACATCGCCAGCCACGTTCCGCAAGTCGCGCTCTTTTCTCTAGCTCTCGTCTTTGGAAAGATGGTGATCATCGGTGGGGCGTTACTCACTGCCGGTGTCAACCACACAACGGCGACGCTCGTGGCGGTTTTTATGGCGCAAATGGGGGAGTTCAGTTTCGTGCTCGCCGGTGCTGGACGGGAAGAAGGGATAATCGATGAGAATCAGTTTGGTTTCATTCTGGCTACCGCAGTCGCATCGATTCTGCTGACCCCACTCGTCGTAAAGTTAGTACCCGCCTTGGTCGATCTCTCGGCGCGTCTTCCAGGTGTGGCCTCGCAGGAGGTCTCCATTGTTGGCGATGAACCAACCGATGAGGAGCTTCGGCGGCACACAATTATCTGCGGGTATGGGCGGGTGGGCGCAGTACTCGGCGATGCGCTCGATCGCCGTGGCTTCGCCTATACCGTGATCGAAATAAATCCAGCACTCGTGCGCGATCTGCGGAATCGTGGCATCCGCGCGGTCTATGGCGATGCTGGCAACGAACCAGTGCTCGAACATGCCGGTATTCGCCAGGCACGGGTGTTGGTGGTGGCATCGGTCGATATGATCTCTACCCCGGCTGCGATTCGGTACGCGCGCAAGATCAATCCGTCTATCGCTATTGTCACTCGCGCGCAAGCGGCGTCCGAGGTCGAGCTTCTGCGGACGGCAGGAGCAAATGAAATCGTCCAGCCGGAATTCGAAGCCGGGCTGGAGTGTATTCGTTTAGTCATGCGCCGGTACGGCGTATCAGCTCAGGAAACGAACGCACTCGTCGGACACCGCCGAGCGGCGCACTATCAAGGATCGCAATCCGGTTCTCAGGATGAGCCGAATTAAGGGCTAGTCGTTCGCAGGTGCGAATCGGTAGACGTTCCATGAAAGCGCTGGGAGAAGGTTTTCGAACTGGTTATTCGAGAACGCAGTATCGAGAATGGCAACCGGGACGACGCCATTCGGTTGGTCGACGGTGTTGACCCGATTTGGGTCTTCGGAGTGAAGGCGAATCCCTTCGACCAGATCGAGCGGCTGGCTCGATATCAGCGAAACTGCCATGGGAACCGCGTCTTTCATCGAGCGGTTGATAGCATAGAGTGTGGCCGAACCGGTTTCCGGATCGCGGGTCACGATCGTTTCGACAGCCGGTTGCAGACCGTAACGAGGAGTGTCGATCTCAGGACCAGACCCCGAAGTAAAGACCAGCTCGCCACGTCCGAAGCGAGAGGCATGTTCCAATGGGTACCAGGTGGATTGCTTCCAGATGCGTCCATCAGTTTCAGTCATCAATGGAGCCAACGCATTGACCACTTGCGCGATGCAGGCCATACGCACCCGGCCAGCATGCCGCAGCAGTGTCAGAAGCATCGAACCCACGGCGATGGCGTCCGCAGCGGTATACGTCTCCTCGGTAACCGGTGGAGCAATCTGCCAGGGCCGCTCTCGCATCATCTCCTTGTCGCTTTCGCGGTTGTGATACCAAACGTCCCACTCATCGCAGCTGAGCATCATGGTTTTCGAGCTCCGCTTCCGCGCTTTCACAAGGTCACAGGCGGCAATTACGGTACGAATCTGCTCCTCCATCGCAACCGATTGGACAACCAGATCCTGCAGACCGACTTCATCCCGGAGGTAAATGTGCAGGGAGATGTAGTCGACGCTGTTGTAGGTTCGGTCGAGGACGGTTTCTTCCCAATCGGGGAAGGTGGCCATGCGAGGGCCGGAGCTGCCGCACGCGACGAGTTCGATGGTTGGATCGATGAGCCGCATGGCTTTGGCCGCTTCGGCGGCGAGCAAGCCATAGTCCCCGGCCGGCCGTTGGCCAATCTGCCATGGACCATCCATCTCATTGCCAAGACACCAAACCGGCACGTTGTGCGGTTGCTCGTATCCGTGACTGCGACGCAAGTCGCTCCATTTGGTACCGCTTGGGTGATTGCAGTATTCGAGCAGGTCGCACGCGGCATCCAGCCCGCGGGTTCCAAGATTAACTGCCAACATCGGCTGACTACCGATCAACCCCAACCAATCCATGAACTCGTTCGTGCCGACGAGATTCGGCTCCAGCGCCCGCCATGCGAGATCCAGCCTCACCGGACGATCCGCCCGTGGACCCACGCCTTCTTCCCAGATATAGCTGGAGACGAAGTTACCTCCGGGATACCGCACCAGTGGCATGTTCAACGTTCGAAGCGCGTTCGCGACATCGCCACGAAAGCCGTGGGCGTCTGTGGTTGGGTGGTTGGGTTCATAGAGGCCGCCATAGATCCCGCGGCCGAGATGTACGATGAATCCGGAATAGATGCGGGGATCGATCGTTGCGACCGGCTCGTCGATGTAGACACGAAGGACGGCTTGCTTTATGGCAATCCTCGCTTACTTGCTCATGTCCGCGCTCAGCAATTGGCCAACTCGCCTGGCAACTGCTAGATAGGCCTCTGTCTCATTTTGGTACGCCTTGGTTCCATCGGAATGATTGGTGGCGACCACGGCCTGTACCCCGGAGTCACGCAATCCTTCGATCTGATCCCTCATGATCTGGTCGTGGATCAAAAACGAAAGCACTTGCAACTCGGTCCAAAGCTGGTTGTAGCCGGGCCGGTCGGCAGCATCGAGTGGCTCGTCATGAGGACCCACCAACCAATCCCCCGTCCGTTCCTCATCCTCCACACAACTCCAGTAGTGTCTATCCACAATGGAGTGCCAACGCGCCGCGACCTGAAGCAGCTCAGTCAACTTCTCGTACTGAAACTGCTCACGTTGCGATTCTCGACGTTCCGAGCGCCCCCATCTGTTCTCGATCCAGCTCTGCCCCATCACCAGCAAACCGCCAAGGATCAGGGTGAGCACCGGAAACCAGACTTCGAACCGCACAGCAACTCCTTGCAAAGACGAAGATACCTCGAGAACTTCGCGCCATCATACCGAGGAGTCGTGGAACCAGACGAGGGCCAGCACACCTGGATGCTTACAATTCCGGTCATGTTGGCATTCAAAGGCAGGAACGGAGAGTTCTATGAGAGCAGCCGTGCAGTTCGAGGTTCCAGGGCAGCTAGAGATCGTCGATCTCGTTGTGGACAATCCCGGCCCCCGAGAAGTGCTGATCCAGGTCGCGGCATCCGGTCTCTGTCATAGCGATCTCCACTTTCTCGAAGGCAAGTACCACACCGGTCTTCCCTGCGTGCTCGGTCACGAAGCCGCCGGGGTCGTGTTAGCGGTGGGCCATGACGTGACCTATCTCAAGCCAGGCGACTACGTTATCACCTGCCTGTCGAGTTTTTGCGGCACCTGTACCTATTGCGTGACTGGACGACCTTATCTCTGCAACCGACAGGGGTTGGAACGAAGCAGCGATGAGAAGCCGCGTCTTTCGTTCGAGGGCGAGAAGGTGAACCAGTTCGCCCGGCTCGGCGCTTTCGCCGAGCAGATGCTTGTACATGAAAACAGCACCGTTGTGGTCAGCAAGGAGATGCCACTCGATAAGGCAGCGTTGGTCGGATGCGCGGTCACCACTGGAGTCGGCGCTGTCGTGAACACCGCCCGCATTCCCCTGGGCGCGACAGTCGCGATTTTGGGTTGCGGTGGCATCGGGCTGAATGCGGTACAGGGCGCGGCGCTGGCAGGCGCTGGCAAGGTCATCGCTATTGACAAAATCGCCTGGAAGCTCGATTTGGCTCGCCAATATGGGGCGACAGATGTCGTCGACGCGTCGGAAGACGATGCGGTCGAAGCCGTGCTGGCGCTGGTACCAGGCGGAGTCGATTTCGCGTTCGAAGCCATTGGCCTGAAGCTTGCGGCAGAACAGGCATTTCAGATGCTCGGAAAGGGCGGGACGGCGGTCATCGTCGGCATGATTCCGGAGGGGCAAATGATCGAAATCAATGGCGAGTTGCTTATGGGCGATGGCAAGAGCTTGCTCGGCTCGAATATGGGCTCGAACCGATTTCGGGTCGATATCCCGAAATATGTCGACGCGTATCTCGCTGGAAACCTCAAGCTCGATGAGCTGGTGTCACGTACGATTTCGCTCGATGAGGTAAACGAGGGGTACGCCGCCTTGAACCGCGGAGAGGTAACCCGGAGCGTTATCGTGTTCCCGGATGTTGCGTAAGAAGCGTCTCGCAGTGAAGTCGGCTCTGGTGTAAACTTTCCCGGCTTGCGACTCGGAGAGGTGGCCGAGTGGTTTAAGGCGACTGTCTTGAAAACAGTTGAGTGAAAGCTCCGCAGGTTCGAATCCTGTCCTCTCCGCCAGCCACCGGCGCCGAGGCCCGAGAGGCGATATTCTGGGAAGGTGCCAGAGTGGTCGAATGGGGCCGCCTGCTAAGCGGTTGAAGGGGCTTAAATCTCTTCCGAGGGTTCGAATCCCTCCCTTCCCGCCGCGAACGGTAGCGCGTTCGCTGCTCATGTAGATATATGCGCCTGTAGCTCAGGGGATAGAGCGTTGGGTTGCGGACCCAAAGGCCGCAGGTTCGATTCCTGCCAGGCGTACCAGCATCGAGACGAGGCGCCCGCTAACCAGCGGGCGCTTCTGTTTCAGGTGTCGGTATCTGCAGAAATCGCGGATCCACGGTCATCAAATAAAACCCTGGATCACCGTTGGGGTAATAGAGCGTATCCACCAATTGGAGATAGCTCTTTCCTGGGAATTGGCTGCCTCGATAACGATCCCATTCTTCGACTCGCATAGCAATCAACTGGCGCTTGGTGAAGTCGATATTTTCGATGCCGCCGATTCGCGCCTTGTCTTCCAGTGGCGAGTCGTAGAAATAAAATTGGGGAAAGACATAGGCGCCGTTGAAATCGCCGGACATCAGGAGTTCATCGAACTGGTCGGAATGCTCGGAGAAATAGTCGCTGATCGGTCGGGGTCCATACTGCCATCCCCAGTAGTCGGCAGCGATCAAGGGATATTTGGCCTCGGGTCCACGGTGAAACCAGATACCCCACCCCAGGGAAACGGCCAGCATCCCTACTCCAACCAGCGCCATCGCGCGGGGCAGATTGATTTTCCGCAGGAACAACGCAATCCCTTTGAATGAACTTCCGACCAGGAATGGAATAACCACTGCTGCCCAGAACGTGGATATCGTGTACGGAAGGTCCTGAGGGGGCCGGCTGATAGCGTCGGGGATCGGGTAAAGCAGAACGAGAAGCGCAAAGATGAAAAAGAAGCGTGCTTCGGGCTGCCGGCGAATGAACCAAATCGAAGCGATGCCTATCACCAGCAACGGCAGCAGATACGGAAAAAGCTCGCCCGCACCGACGATCGAATGGCGGGTGATGTACCATGCTTCTCCCTTTCGGAAGAGATAGTCGTAGGAAAAGAAGTTCGGAAAAGTCTTAAGTCGTTCGGCGAGCACATCGGGCGTGATACTGCCCCCCTGCTTCTCATCGAGCCGATCCCAATACCGCTTGTCGGTGATCGCAAGCCACGCATGCGGGAGCATGGTGACGACCGAGGTTACGCCGAACGCGAGTATCCAGCGATACGACCGCCAGGCAGCGCGGTTCCAGATAAGCTCCGAAACGCATACCGCGACCACAAACATCGGCACCGCGATCACAA
>JBBQPB010000086.1:0-7590 GCA_038331435.1 Thermomicrobiales bacterium
TCGATCGCATGCTCACCCTGCTCAGCAACGCGGGCATCACGCGATGGCTCGGGAGCCAGGTCAATGGGAAATCGATCGATCTCGCCGGCGCGACGGTTGGTGACGCTCTTACCTTTGAGGAAGAAGGTGGAATCGCCTTCATTGCCCGACACGCCCCGGTCGACGAAGCCCGCGAGCTCTTCCTCTCGTTTCCAACCCGCCGCTCCCAGCGCCTGCGCGCCATCATCATCACCGAAAGCGGCAAACCAACCGAGGCGCCACTCGGCATCATAACCCCGTCCGATCTGGTCGAGCTTGAAGATTGAGCGGTTGATCGCTCGTGCATTCACCTATAAGCACACACGATAGCCGACGACCTCGGCTGGAGCTCGGATCGACCCGCGCGGATCCTGATCGGTGGGCCGGAAGGGAGGTACCCTTCAATGGCACGTTCCTTCAACGATCCGGACCGCACCATGAACAACGACCTGCCTGCTCCACCGCCGTTGCTGGTTCCTGAATCCGACGATATGTTTGGGCGCCCGACGCGCGGAACCTGGATGATGATCGTGACGCTGCTGATCGTAAAGGCCGGCGGTTTGATTGTGATCTTCATGATCGATCCGTCCGAGATGGCGGCAATGTTCGCCATCGTTTCCACCTGGCTTTGGGTGGTGGTGCTGGTGATCCTGCTCAGCAGCCCGGCAGCCTACTGGTGGCGTGTTCGACGGGTGCGGGCACGTCGCGCCCATCTGCACCGTTCCGAGTGGATGGTCGACCCGGATCCGCTTCACGTGGAGCCGTAACTCAGAACACATAAAAACTGGCCGACTGCATGCAGCCGGCCAGTTCGCATTGTTGTTTCCGGGATGAAAATACCCCCGGAAAGGCTGAGCCCCCTGTTGCAGCAGGGGGCCCCGCGGGGGTCTTTGGCAGCGGCCGACGAGGGAAGGGGGGAAGCCAGCCGTTGCACTGTAGCTATCGTAGTCGTGTCCGAGAGTCAAGTCTCGTCCTGATCGGATAGAAAAGCAGGTCCGTTCGGACCTTCCAGTACGGCAAAACCGAATATCCGCAGCAATTCTTCGCAGTGAATGGGATCGTTTCTGTCGAAATCCGCTCGAACGTACGGATTCAACGAGCGGGAGAGGTCTTACACGATCTGAGCGATCTCAGTATTCCCCGTTGTCACGATTGTGCCTTGCCCACCGCCGGACGGTCGGCACAATGCGGTTCGAGCCCGGACTCTTCACCATGGGCCCGGATCATGGCCACCAGCACCTCGTCGATGAAATCGTCTATTCCAATGAACAGGCGAGAGGCGCGTCTGGCGGGGAGCCCTTCCTTCTCGATGACATCGAGCAGCGCCTTGACCACCGGATATCGAAAGTAGAGGAAGACCTCGATGGTTTCGCTGGTCGTCAATCCAGCCTGGGCGCTGGAAATGCCGTAATGCACCCCGATCTCACGACCCTTGTCGAGCAACCCGGCGCGATCGTCCTGATGTCCGGAAGTGGCGGCGTAGCGAATAGCAAGGTCGACCAGGTGACGCCCGATCTTGCGATGCTCCTCCTGCGAGGTCGCTCCGAAAGCGCGGAACCATTTCTGCTCGCGCGCGGTCTTGAGATAGTCGTCCTGATAGGCGGACAGCGTTCGGGTCGTGAGCTCCTGGCGGCTGACACGCGACTTGGCGATCTTGCGCGGGTTTCCGACTACCAGCGCACGAAGGTCTTCCCGTGCGTAGCGCCGGTGTCCCCCCGGGGTTTTGAAGACCGGAACCCTGCCATCGTTCGTCCAGCGGCGCAAGGTCGACTGATCGACTCCGAGAAAGGCGCAGGCTTCACGTATCGAGAGCCAGCCACCGGCTGGCACGATGTCGACCTGTTCGTCTGGGGACCCGCTCGATACTGATGACATCGACAACCACAGAATATCCGGCACACCCGACCGAAACGACGTTTCCATTCTTTCGACAATGCTAAATCGGAAAGCCGCAATCGGACCGGTTTGGTCAGGCGATCGAATCTAGGGAGCGGTCAGCAATGCTTCGCGAATGGCGATGATCCGGGTTCGCAGCGCCGAATCTTCCTGCAGTCGCGCCTCGATTTTTTCGATTCCGTGGATAACCGTGGTGTGATCCCGGCCGCCCAGTGCCCGCCCGATCTCGGCCAACGACGCGCCTGTTTCTTCACGCATGAGGTACATGGCGATCTGCCGAGGCATGACGATTTCCTGGGCGCGGTTGCGGCCTTTCATCGCCTCGACTGTGACGCCGCACTTCTCGGCCACCGTGGCGATCACTTCGTCATTCGTGATGTCGGCTTTGCGAGCGGCGGCGCGGCCATCGGACAACGTATCGATCGCCGCCTGAAGGGTGATGGCTCGGCCCTGCAATCGCTCGACCGCGAGCACCTTGTTGAATGCGCCTTCGAGCTCGCGGATATTGGTTTTGTCTCGGTGGGCGATATATTCGATCACTTCGTTGTCGATCTTGACGCCCATCTCGTCCGCCTTCTCTCGCAAGATGGCAATACGCATCTCGAAGTCCGGCGACTGCACGTCGGCGGTAAGACCGCCTTCGAATCGAGAGCGCAGGCGGTCTTCCAATCCGGCAATCTGGCTCGGCTGGCGGTCACTGGAAATGATGAGCTGTTTACTGCTCTGGTACAGGGTGTTGAAGGTATGGAAGAACTCTTCCTGGGTGCTGTCCTTCCCGCCGATGAACTGGATGTCGTCGATCATCAGGAGGTCGATCGTGCGGTAGCGGGAACGAAAGTCATCCATACGCTGCGACCGAATCGCTTCGATCAGGTCGTTCGTGAACTTTTCGGACGAGACATAAACGACCCGCAGGTTCGGCCGCACCGCCATCGCTTTATGACCGATAGCGTGGAGCAGGTGGGTTTTGCCGAGTCCGACGCCCCCATGGATATAGAGCGGGTTGTACTGATCGCCGGGATGCTCTGCGACCGCCTGGGCCGCAGCGTGGGCAAACACATTCGACTTCCCGACGACATAGGTTTCGAACACATAGCGCGGATTCAGATTGTGGGCCGCTGGTGGCAACGGGGCGGCCGGCGCCAGGGTTAGCTGCTGATCGTTGCGCGGTTGGGATCGTCCATTGCGCGCCGCGCCGCGCGATCGGCTCGCTGTTCCGCGATCGGCATTCCGATCGGGAAGCTGTGGAATGGACGGCGCAAAGGCAGAAAGATCAGCCGCAACATCTTCGGGGTCAGCATCGCTCTGTACGGTGAACTCGACCCGCACCGGGCGACCGACGATGTTGGTCAGAATGCGCTGAATCTGATCGGCGTACCGTGACTGAAGCGTGGACGCGCTGAAGGTATTGGGTGCGGCGACCGTCGCCACGTCGTTCTCGAATGCGACGATGGTGGTGGGCCGTAGCCAGTTGTCAAAGGCATTCCGTGGTAGCCGGGTCTGCATGTCGCCCAGCACCGCCTGCCAGAGTTGTCTGGCCTGCATCTGCATCGCAAGCTCGTTCGTACGCGTCCCAGCGGGGGCAACGGGAGGGTCCAATTTGTAGGAGATGATGCTACCACGGGCGGAATGTGGCGAGGCTAGCGTGCGTCGCGCTTTTGCAAGATATCCGATACGGCGCTTACCAAGATCGGCACATGCGTCTCCACCGCGTCCCAGACGATATCGGACTTGATGGCGTCATACTCATGGGCGAGCCGATTGCGCATGCCGCGAACTCTGTTGAGGTTCGGAATATCTTGGGCCAGTGCGGGCTCAGCTTCCAATGCCTGCTTTAACGCTTCGCTGATGAGCTCGATCAAGCGCTCTATGGCTAGGTAGCGCATTCGCTCGATGTCTTCGCGTTCGGTGTCCCGACCCCGGGCAAAGAACATCAGCTCCGAGCAAAAATCGATAATATCGAGCAGTACTTCTTCGGCGTCGCTATCCAAAGACGACCTCTCTGGAGGCATCGACGTTTTTTCGGAACCTGGGTCTCATCTGCTCTTCGAACGCAAAATCGACATCGCGGCCAAGCAGAACTTCCAGATCGTCCGCGAAGTCGAAGAATCTCATCGAGATGCCCGGACCGTAGTCTTCAAAGTCGACGACAAAGTCGAAATCACTCTTCTCCGGATCCCAGGTTGGGCCGGTGGCAGAGCCGAACAGGTCAAGCTTGCTGACGCCGTATTGACGGCAGAGGGCGATGATTTCCGGTTTTTTGGCTTCGATGATGGGGTTCATGGGATGCTCCGGCTCCTGTCCCAAGTATCCCATGAAGAAGCGGATCACTCACTCGCCGACGCGAGATACCCTGCGAGTTTAAGCACGTGTTCGAGCTCCGATCGCAGAATCGGAATCTCTCCGACCGCTGTGCTCCAGACCGTCTCCTCGTCGACTTCCCGATATTGGTGAACGATAAAGTTGCGCATGCCGACCGCTGCGTGCGCGTTCGGTATACCGTCAACGATGTGTTCTTGTGCCTTACGGGCCTGACTTAGCGCTTCGCCAGTTTTAATGAGCAAGTTTTCCGCAGCGAGATGGAGCTTTCGGTCGCCCAAGTATTCCTGCAGCGAAACGTCACGTACCATGATTTCGAGCTCCAGAGCGGAGTCATAGGCATCAAGCAGTGACAGTGCGGTCGATTCGTTCATAGATGGGTTGTCGTTGGTTGGCAACATAGGTCCGTACCCGGGGCTTCATTGCGCGATCAAAGACCAGATCGACCGAACGGCCAAGCAGTTGTTCGAGAGCTTCAGAGAACCCGATCAGGCGCGTCGCTATTCCAGGCTCATAACTCTCGAACGCAACGATGAAATCGAAGTCGCTGCGCCCTGGATCCCAGGTTGGGCCGGTGGCAGAGCCGAACAGGTCAAGCTTGCTGACGCCGTATTGGCGGCAGAGGGCAATGATTTCCGGTTTCCTGGCTTCGATGATGGAGTTCATGGGATGCTCCGATCGTGACCGAAAGTATCCCATGAACGAATGTCCAGTTGTTCCTAGAGCGTCGACGAACGTACGTGCGCGTCCTTCCGGTCGCGGAGATCGGGAAGCAGTTGGGTGCCGAGGCCGGGTTTGGCTGAGAGGTTCATGTAGCCGTTCTCGATCGTTGGAAGGTCGGTGACCAGCTCCCGGTACCAACCGGTGTAAAACGCGCGCACCGATTCCTGCACCAGAGCATTCGTTGCATTGAGCGAGAGGTGGGTGGACGCTACCAACACGACCGGGCCGGTGCAATCGTGCGGGGCGACGGGAAGCTGGAATGACTCCGCCATGCTGGCGATCTTCTTGGCTTCGGAGATGCCTCCGCACCAGGAGAGATCGAGCATGATCACCCCCGCGGCGTTGGCCTGCATCACCTCTCGAAATGACCAGCGGGTGGCAAGAGTTTCGCTGACCGTAGTGGGAACAAAGGTCGAAGCCGCGAAATCGGCCAGCGCGTCGATGTTGTCGGCCTTGATCGGATCTTCGTACCAGAAAGGTTCGAACTCTTCCAGCGCCCGGGCGATCTTCTTGGCGGTCGGCAGATTCCAAAGGGAATGGAACTCGACCATGATGTCCATCTTGTTGCCAACCGACGAGCGGATCTTTCGGAACGGCTCGAGGGCGGTTTCCAGATCGGAATTGGAAATGTACAGCCCCCCGCTCGCCTCCGCATAGGGATCGAACGGCCAAATCTTCATGCCCGTGATGCCCTGTTCGAGGAGGCTCAGAGCAAGCTCATCAGCACGAAAGAGAAAACCTTGAAGGTCTTCGAACGGCCCCTCATCGCCATTGGTGGCAATTCCCCAGTTGTCGACCGCTTGTTTCGGTGCATTCCGAACATAGCGGTAGCCAGCGCAGGTGTTGTAGGTGCGAACGGTTTCGCGCGACTTGCCACCCAGAAGTTGATAAATTGGTTGGCCAGTGGTTTGACCCAGCAGGTCCCAGAGGGCGATATCCAGGGCGGAGTTGCCGCGCATCTCGACCCCGCTGGAGCGGTAGCCGAGATAGCCGTAGAGGGAACGGCCATGGAGGTCGATTTGCAGCGGGTCCTTGCCAAGCAGATACGGCGCGATGCTCTCGTGGACATAGGCTTCGACGGCCTGCGTGCCGAAAAACGTCTCACCGAGACCGATGAGCCCGTCATCGGTATGCACTTGAATCCAGATAACATTCGAAAACTCATCGAGCCAGATCGTCTCAACCTTGGTGACTTTCATTGGACTCCCCGGATGACCTTGCCAAACAGCAGGTGCCGTTGCCAACGGCATCGTAGCGAATCTACCAGGCGTTCGAGCCTTACTTCTCCACGCCAAACGTGAGGATGGTTTGATGACGATAGTGATCCCCAGGACGAAGGACCGAAGACGGAAACCTCGATTCGTTCGGTGAGTTGGGAAAGAACTGCGTTTCCAGGGCAAGTCCGTCCGACTGCCGGTAAGCTCGTCCTGAGGGACCGTAGAGCGCGCCATTCAGGAAGTTTCCGGAATAGAACTGGACTCCCGGTTTGGTGGTCTGGACGGTCATCGAGCGTCCGGAGCCGGGATGGGTCAGCATCGCAGCCCGCCTGAGCCCGGTGCCGTTCAGGATGAAATTGTGGTCGAAGCCGGTGGCGAGCCGAATCTGCTCGTCGTCGGAGCGAAGTCCCTGGCCAACCAGCTTGCCGAAGCGGAAATCGAATGGTGTGCCGGCGACTGGCCGGCGCTCGCCCGTGGGAATGAGTGTGTCATCGACTGGGGTATACGCTTCAGCTTCGATGAGCAGACGATGCCCTTCGATCGAACCCGACCCTTCGCCGTTCAAATTGAAATAGGAATGGTTGGTCAGATTGACGACCGTGGGTTTGTCGGTGGTGGCGACGTAGTCGATGATCAGTTCGTTCCGATCGGTGAGCTCGTAAGTGACCGTGGTATCCAGCGTTCCGGGAAAGCCTTCCTCCCCGTCTGGGCTGACACGGTGGAATGCGACCCCGCGGCGGCCATCGTCCAGGGGCGCCGCTTCCCAGACGAAGCGATTGAATCCCTGTTTGCCGCCGTGGAGCGTGTTGCCGCGCTCGTTGCAGACCAGTTGGTGGGTGTGGCCGTCCAATTGAAACTGGCCGCCGGCAATGCGGTTGGCATAGCGGCCAGCAATACACCCGAAGAACGGAAGATTCGTGATGTAGTCGTCGAGGTTACGGAACCCCAATGCAACATTGGCCAAGGCGCCATCGCGATCGGGCGCGTCGACTGACTGGATGATGCAGCCGAGCGAAAGCAACGCGACCTTCAGGCCAGTTTGGTTGGTCAGTACAAAGCGCTCGACCGCTTCGCCAGACGGGGTAAGGCCAAACTCGATTCGTTCGATACCGGAAACCGCCATGATCGACCGAGAACCTCCTCGTTCCTGGATGGAAGCGGGAGAGTTCAGTCGCTCCCGCCGGATGCTTGAGCGGCATCATACGTCCGGCTGGCCGCGCGACGCTGCATGACCTGCCGCCGCACCGCGAGGCGATCGTATTGGGCAGTGGCTTCGTCGAGACGCTCCCGCTCGCGGGACAGGCGCTGCTTCGTGCGCAGCTCCAGGTCGTCGAGCGCTGCCTCGCCCTGCTCCTGCGCCTTCCAAAGGGTGTAGGTATCGGTGGTGGTGAGCGATCCAATGCGCATTCGGACGGCG
>JBBQPB010000087.1:0-7522 GCA_038331435.1 Thermomicrobiales bacterium
CCCAAGTTTGAAGAGGCTGCGGGCCATCTGCACGTTGGGGAACCAGCCGGCGCGGCCCCGAATAGAGAGCTTGACGCGTCCCGACCAAAGCATGACCAGCATGAAGATCGCACCAACCGCCCGGCCGATGGCAGCTCCCCAGGCCGATCCACCCACACCAAGCTCCGGAAACCCGAAATGCCCGAAAATGAGCACATAGGCCAGCACGACATTGACGGCGTTTGCGAGGACCGCGGCTTTCAGGGGAGTGCGGCTGTCGCCCGCACCGCGCAAAACCGCGCCACAGAGATAGGACAGCAGGATCGCCACGCTGCAGGCCGCGGTAATTTGCAGATATTCGATCGCGTTCGCGGCAACATCGGGTTCGACATGAAAGATGCCGATCGCTTGCGGCGCCAGCGTGTAACCGATGACGGAAAGCGGGATCGCCAGCACCACCCCCCAGGAGATAGCTTGCCGGGCAAGCTGATTCGCGCGTGCGGTGTTGTTCGCACCGATTGCCTGCGATACCAGCACGGTGGCGCCGATGGTGACCGCGCTCAAGATCGCGATGATGAGGAAAACGGTTTCGAAGGCCACGCCCACGCCGGCAATCGCGTCTGCGCCCAGCTTTCCAACCAGCAAGGTATCGACTGCGCCGACCGCAACCTGCAGCAGATTTTCTCCAATGATCGGCAAAGCCAGGAGCAAGACCCGACGTTGGGTCATCGGCTCCCATGCAGACCCTGGCGCGGGAAGCGATGCTTCCTCCGCGCTCAGCTCAAATGCTGGTTCGGTCATTGCACGCTCACAAGCTCATCGAACAGTTTGTCCAATTGCGCGGCAGGGTCGGTGCACAACCCCGTGTGCGCGGGAGATGCCTGCAGCACGGTACTCGCCGGAGCCGCCAGCCAATGAAACCGCTCGCGAAAATCTAGCCGGGCGATTGGTCCGGCTGCCGGATCGGCGGCGGCGATGCGGGGAATGAGCAAGAGCTGGGTTTCGAGAGCGTTCACAAATGTCTCGTCGAGCATGGGCGCGAAGCAGACAAGCCGGGTGCGATCGAATTCGACCCGGGCGCCCAGAAACCGCTGCGCACGGCAGATAAGCACCACTCCCGCGTTCAGGAACTCGGCGCGCTCGACCCGGGGAACGATTCGAATGACGGTGTACTCAAACGATAGCCGTTCGGGCACGTTCCGCCTCCTCCTCGAATATCGCGGCACTCTCAAGCCGGTTGAGCAGCAAACCGCGGTAGGCCGACCGCAACCCGTCGGGCATGCGTTCAAGCGAGTCTTCAGCCAGCCAGACATCCGGGATTTCGGCCAATATGCCGTCGAGCAGCTCGGGAGTAATTGCAGGCTGGAGCTCCACCCCGGCGGCTGGAATCGACCCCGCAAAGGGGAGCAAAATGTGCTGCTTACTCATCTGAAACGGCGATTTGGCGACTCGCTCGGCATCCGGCCAGTTGTGGTGGAAGTAGAGCGAGGCGCCGTGATCGATCAACCAGAGCTTGCCATGCCAGGCGAGCAGGTTCGGGTTGCGCGGCGACCGGTCGACATTCAGCATGAATGCGTCGAACCAGACGATCTTCGCGGCGAGCTCGGGGGTCAGCTCGGGAGGGGCGGCGGGCGCGAACGCCAACGAACCGGGCAGAAAATCAAGCCCCAGATTGAGACCGCCGCTCTTGCGAATGAGCTCCTGAATCTCCGGATCGGGTTCGGCGTTCGCGAGCACGGGATCGAGCTCGACCAGCACGATCTCGGGCACCGGCAGCGCCAGCGCGCGTCCGATCTCTCCGGCGATCAACTCTGCGATCAGCGATTTCGGACCCTGCCCCGCGCCGTGGAACTTCACCACGTACATGCCGTCATCGTCAGCTTCCACGATTGCGGGCAACGACCCGCCCTCCCGAAGTGGGGTGACATAACGCGTTGCTTCGACCGTCCGGATTGCCACAGGTTTCCTCGAGTTCGCCCATTTTTGGGCCAGCAGCATAGTATAAAGGGCGCGCTCCCAGCTTCGATGAGGAGATGCCTGTGGAGTGGGTGGGATGGTACTCTCCTGACGACGAGGACTTGGAACAATGAACACTTCGACAGCCACTCCCAAACAACCGAGCGAACGACTGGAAAAGTGGGTCAAACGCCTCGCCGTCCTCGCCATGGTTGGTATGTTCATCGTGCTCATGATGGGCTCGACCGTCACCAATACCGGTTCGTCGGAGGGATGCGGCCGGTCCTGGCCCCTTTGTCATGGCGAATTCATTCCCCAATATGCGGTTCAAACCGCCATCGAGTTCAGTCATCGTCTCGTAACCGCCGTCGAAGGGATATTGATCCTGGCTGTTTCGATTGGCGCCATCCTGATCCGGCGTGGCAACCGGCAGGTCAAAGTGCTGGTCGCGGTCATTATCGGCACGCTCATTTTGCAATCGGGATTGGGCGCTGCGGCGGTGATGTGGCCGCAATCGCCTGCCATCCTGGCGAGCCACTTCGGTATTTCCATGACGTGTTTCGCCGCGATCTTTCTGTTGACCCGCTATCTCTATGAGCCGCAGTCACTGGACGGTGATGCGGCAACCCGCAAAACACCGCCACCGCTCTGGTTCCGGCGCGGCGTTTGGGGTGCGCTGGTGATGTCAGTCATCGTTGCCTATGTCGGCGCATACATGCGCCACTCGGGCAATGAGCTCGGTTGCTCGACCTGGCCGCTCTGCAATGGCAAGGTCTTCCCGGGCTTTACTGGGGCAGAAGGCATTTCCTTCTTACATCGCCTGCTTGCCGGGAGCCTGATGATTCTGGTCTTCGGACTCGCCTGGTGGGCGCGCTCGTTCAAAGCGGACTACCCGGCCTTGGCAAAGGTACTCAATGTCGCCTCGGTGACGATCGTGCTCCAGGCGTTGGCGGGCGCTTTTGTGGTCGAAACCTTGCTCGACCTCTGGACCACGCTGCTCCACGCCGCCCTGATGGCGATCCTTTTCGTCATGATCTGTGATGCCTGCCGAATGGTCTGGAGCGCGCGGCCCCGCACCGCTGGGCAACGATCCCAAACATCACACCCAACTGCTGTTCCAGCCGGGGATTGAGCGTTAAGGTCCTCTCGTTTTAGCGTTGCCCCACGTTCGTAACCGCTGATGAATCCGTCCCTCCGGCGTTGATCGTACCTGTCGCTCTGCGCACGGCGATGCCTCGATCCGGACACGCTGCTCGTTCCAGGCCTTTCTCATTGCAACGACACGATTGGTCGACTGCGCCAATGCGTACCGGTTCACTACGGCGACAGCGTCGTTGTTGTCATACCGGGATAGACCGTGCAGAAACCCGCGCAACGCAAAACACCCGGGGCATGCCCCGGGTGTCGATTGTCATATCGGTTGCAGCGTGGCTAGCTGACGACGACCTGACCTTTCATTCCCGAGTGGAACTCGCAATAATAGTCGAATGTTCCAGCGGTATCGAAGGTGTAGCTGAACGATTCGCCGGGCTTCAACGTGCCCGACTGGAATCCGCTGCCCGAAGGCTTCTGCGTCGCAGTATGCGCGAAGCCATCGCTGTTGGTCCAGGTGACGGTATCGCCAACCTTGACCTCGATCGTCACAGGGTTGAACGCAAAGTTCGCGATATCGACGGCCACCGCGCCGGTCGCGGCGGCAGTCTCCGGGGTCGCGTCTTCATCAGTCATTGAGGCGTCGTCGTCGGCATATTCCTCGGTCAGGTAGACCGTGACCGTGGTGGTGCCGTCGCCGTTGTCATGCAGCCGAGCGATGCCGGAATAGCCGGAATTGTTGAGCTCACCCAAACCGATTGCCAGGTCGGAGGAACCCATCATCATGCCACCGATATCGCCGCAGGCGATGTAGTTCCCGATGTTTTCTGCCGATTCGTGGATGTTGATCGCATGACCGCCGGAAACGATATCTGCCAATGGCGCGGCCACCGTGGTCACGCTCCACGCGACCGCGTCGTCATCCGATCCCATAGCTTCGCCCGCCATTGGCGTCCCATCGACCACGATCTCGCTGCTCACGTCGCTCAGCGGGAAGACGACATCGCCAAGCTGCGCGCAGGTGCCGGAGTGAATGTGCGCTGGATGCGCATCTTCATGTTCATCGCCGTCGTTGGCGACCGCGCCTCGCTGGCTCACAACCATGCCGGAAACAAGCAGCAGGAGTGCGAACGCCGAGAGAAGCATGAATCCTTTTTTCAGATACATAATGTTCCCTTCCAGTACGAAAACAGAGAGACCGGCCACTTTTCGAGCCGTATGGAGCGGATACGCATTCTGTTTTATCACGGATCACTGTATGGGCACACGACATTGCTTCAGGAGTACACTGAAACCCTCGAAGCACCGTTCTGGAGAAAGCTGGTTGGCGCGCGTGCGTCCAGCCATCGTAGTACAGAGGAGGCATGGATGACTCGCAACGTAGCGAACACTCCGTTTGAACTCGATCGCCGCACCTTCCTGGCTGGCGCGGCCGCCACGGGTGCCGCAGTTGCCCTGGGCGCAACCTCCGCGTCTGCGGCCCCGGGGACGGGAACGGCTCCAAGGCTGCGAATGCAGGATGGAAATCCGACCATCATCATCGGCACGCTTGGTGAAGCGCAGACTATCAACCCGTTCCTGAGCGCCAACGAATCGGAATCCGACTAGCGCTGCAAGATGCTCTACGACGAGCTGGTGCATATCAATCCGGCGACCTATGCCCCGGAACCGGGCATTGCCGAAAGCTGGACGATCGACAACCTGACCTTCATCTTCAAGATTCGCGAGAACGCTACCTTCTCGGACGGCTCCGACCTCACCGCCGACGACGTCGCATTCACCTACGAGCAATATCTGAACCCGGCCAACGCCTCTCCGCGCGCCGGCAAGTATCAGATTATCAAAGGTGCAGAGGAGTTCATTGCCGGTACCGCCGATACGGTCTCCGGCATTACGGTGATCGACCCGAAGACGATCTCGGTCGAGCTGACCGAGCCCAACGCCGCTTTCCTGTACAACCAGCGCTTCATCTTCGTCGTGCCGAAAGCACTCGTTGGCGATCAGAGTGGGCCGGATGCTGAGTTCTACAATGCTCCGGTCGGCGCAGGACCCTATGTCTTCGAGAGCTGGTCTGTCGGGTCTGACTTCGTGGCCACCGCCAACCCGAACTACTGGCAGGAAGGAAAACCGGCCATCACGTCGTTCACGCATCGGGTTATCGCCGATGCGAACTCACTGGTGTTGGCTCTCGAATCAGGCGACATCGATGGTTCGAACTACCCAGCGCCGACCTCGCGTGATCAACTCCAGGAAAATGCCGATCTCCAGGTGATTATTCCGCCATTCGCCTCGCCCAACGGCTGGCTTTTCAATACAACCGTTGAGGCACTTTCCACACCGCAGGCGCGCCTGGCCATTTCTATGGCGCTCGATACCGCCACCTTCGCCGCCGATTCCCTCCTCGGAATTGGCGAGCCAGGTAACGGCCCGATCGCTCCGGATAGCTGGGCCTTCTATAAGGAACTCACGCCAATTCCCTACGATGTCGAGCAGGCCAAGGCGCTTCTTGCCGAGGCCGGCGTGGCCGAAGGGACCAAGATCCGCTTCAACGTCAACCAGGGCAACGTCTTGCGCGAGGACTGGCTGACGTACACGCAGCAGGCGCTCAAGCAAATTGGCATCGAGGTCGTTCCGGAGTTGCTCGAGTACGCCACGCTTAGCGACCAGGTGACCATCCAGGGTGCCTATGAAGTGACAGGTGTCGACTTCTGCGGGGTGACCGCCGAACCCAGCGAGCTCTATGACCAGTTCTACTCGGGGTCGGCGGGCAACTATTCCAAGGTCAACGACCCGGAACTGGACGATCTGCTGACGCAAGCCCGGCGCGAGCTCGATATCGACGCTGCCAAGGAGATCTATCAGCAGATCCAGGTCAAGATGCTCGAGCTGGTGCCGATGTACTTCGCGTGGTATCGGCCCTTCCTGCATGTGGTACGCCAGGGATATGACGGCTACACGGATAGTGCCGCCTATGGGCTCTTTCACACCCTCGAGGATTGGACCTACACCGCGCCGTAGTCCACGGTTCGGATTGACTTGCTAACCATTGAAAGCGGCGGGGCGCCGATCGGCGCCCCGCCCGCGCAAGGGGTGTTCCCACGATGCCACCGGGCGTCTGGTCCTATCTCATCCGGCGGACGCTTATCCTGATCCCACTGTTGATCGGGTTGAGCATCGTGATGTTCACGCTGATTCATGCGGCACCGGGTGACCCGGTGGTTGCCATGATGGGACCCACCGCAGCCGGCAACCCGCAGTATGTGGAGCAGGCTCGCGCCAATCTCGGACTCGACAAGCCGCTACCGGTGCAATACATCGCCTGGGCCAAAAATCTCGCAAGAGGCGATTTCGGCACGGCGTACACGTTTGGCAACAAACCGGTGCTGGAGCTCATCAAGGGCCGATTCTGGGCCACGGTCATGCTTCAGGGGATTGCGTTGCTGCTTGGCATTCTGATCGCCATTCCCATCGGCATCGTCTCCGCTACCCGGCAGTATTCGAAAACCGACAACGCAGTCACCATCTTCTCCTTTATCGGCCTGGCGCTGCCGAACTTCTGGTTGGCCCTGCTGCTGCAGATTTGGGTCGCGGTCAAGCTGGGGTGGCTGCCGGTGATCAGCACCGGTCAGGCAAACGCCGAGTTTCCGGAGCGAATCAAATACTTCATTCTTCCGGTGCTGGTGCTGGTTCTCCCAAACATCGCCTATTTCGCCCGGTTCATGCGTTCGTCCATGCTGGAAGTGAAAAATCAGGATTACGTCACGGTCGCCAGGGCAAAAGGACTGCCGAATAAATCCGTGCTCTATCGGCATTCTCTTCGCAATGCGCTCATTCCGATGATTACCGTTATTGGCTTGCAGATTCCGACCATCATCGGCGGGGCGGTCATCATCGAGCAGATCTTCGCCTGGCCGGGTCTGGGCGATCTGGCCGTCAAAGCGATTAGTCAGCGTGACTATCCGGTTATTCTGGCAATCACCTTGCTGAGCGGCGCGGTGGTCATGATCGTCAATTTATTGGTCGATGTCTTTTACGCCATTGCCGATCCGCGGGTAGCGCTCTCATGAGCCAGGTCTATGTGGGACAGGCGGCCGAGCTTAGCGGATCGACCGCCGGAGGCATGCTGGAACCGCTTCCACAAGCTCGCGGATGGCGCACGGCCCGGCGTTTCGCGCGCAACAAACTGGCGGTTGTGGGGTTGGTTATCATCGTCCTGCTCTACCTCAGCGCGGTGCTTGCTCCACTCCTTATCCGCTATCCCTACGACGAGCTCCATTCCGGGGTACGAAACACGCCGCCCTCGGCTACCTATTGGCTGGGGACCGACCGCAACGGTCGTGATGTCTATTCCCGACTCATCTGGGGCGGACGCATTTCGATGGCTGCCGGGTTCGCGTCCGTGGTCATCATCATGACCATTGGTGTGGCGCTGGGCGCGCTCGCAGGCTTCTTCGGTGGTCTCATCGACCAGGCCGTGATGCGCTTCACCGATATT
>JBBQPB010000088.1:0-7522 GCA_038331435.1 Thermomicrobiales bacterium
TTCGCGCAAATCGAATGCTCTGTGCGCTTCACGCTGGCGCAGAGTATCGCAGAAACCTTGACGACTATCAGTCGAAGGAAACAATTACGTGAAGTGCGATGGTGGGTAAGCATCCCAATACGATAGCCAGCAAGGAGTTCATCGGTAGCGCGATCAGTCCGAAGCCCGGCAGCAACGCCATGAAAATTGAAGGAACAGATTCGATCACTGCACGATTTCGTCTCGCGGCACGGCTCTCTGCGCTGAGGGACTACTGAACGTGGTGGCACCGAGTCGCAACGAGAATATCGTGGTTTCTCGCAGCTTTACGGCGCGAGGCTGCGAGGTTTTGGACAGAGTATTTCGCGTGCGTGTGGTTGAATACGAGAAATCCGAATGCGTTGTGCTGCGAAGTAATTGTCAAACCTGCTAGATTTGCGCGCGGCGCAGATGTAACGCGTCTTGTTTCGTGACAGTCATTGCAAATCCGCCGGGGAGGCGTTCGTTCGTGAGTGAACAATTGGTCGGCCGGGTTGCCGTCAAATCGAAGCAGCTCAGGCCCGGCGAAGCAGTTGGATTCGAAGTCAAGACGGGCGAGATCGTTCAGATCTCTACGCTCGAAGGAAAACAGGTCGCCGATTTCGTTGCAGTATCGCTGAGCGATCCGAATGAGATCTCCTCCACCGCGCATACCCGCACCAAGAACAGCTCGATCATGTTGCAAAAGGAAATGGGAATCTATTCCAACCTGCGCAATTCGATGCTGACTCTGGTGGAGGACACCGTCGGGCGGCACGACATTCTCTTTGCCGCCTGCGATCCGATTCGCTATTCGTCCGATTTCGGGCTGGAAGGTCACGCGAATTGTCGTGAGGCATTGGCCGCAGCGCTTGCGCCGTACGGCATTACGTACGAGACGGTGCCGGACCCGGTCAACTGGTTCATGAATGTCGCGATTCTGCAGCGTGGCGAGATCGAGCTTCGCGAGTCGCTGGCCGAGCGCAACGACTTCGTGCTGCTCGAGGCCAACATGGACTGTGCGGTGGGAGTCTCCGCCTGTCCGCAGGACCAGAATGACATCAACGGCGGAAAGCCGACCGACATCCTGGTTCGGATTTTCCGCTAAAGGCAGCTGGGTTCCCAACGGTTACCCGTGCAAAATAAAGGGTCCAGTGCGAAACACCCCGGTGGAGTGAATCGTTTCGGGACCCTTTCCTCTTTTCCCATGACTTACAGGTAAAGCAGCCACACCTGCGCGACAAGCACAGCAGCGATAAGAACAAGCAAGCCCCAAATCGCTGGCCGGCGAATTTGCGCGCCAATCGAAACGGCGCGTGGAACAGTGGGTGGCGGAACGACCGACGCCTTGACCTCCCCCGATTCTGTTTCCCGGGCAGTTAGCTCGTCATTCGCAGTTGAATTATCTGGCAACTCGCCAGAATCGCTCGGCGTTTCGTCCATCCCCTACCTCTCTGCTATACGCGCTCATCACGGCATCGATTTCTTCCCGGCTGCTTCCGGCGCCAACATACGCTTCGAAGATCACTTTCAGTTGCGATGGGTATGCCATGATGGCGTCGATTTTCCTGGTCCAAACTTGGGAAACATCGACGATGCCCGCGACTTCCAACCTGACTTCAGAACCTGCGACCCGGTCGGCCACTCGATTGGGAAGGAGTGAGTAGGGCAGATCCTCGTAGAACCAGACCTCCCAACCCGCCCGATCGAGCAGCACAGCCGGCAGAAACGCAAGTTGGTGATCGACATGGAACCCGCTTGCCAGTGGGGCATAGACGCGGGTACCTTCAGGCTGGAACCCCTCCGCCTCGAGTGCCAGCACAATTCGCTCCGGCAGGTCGAGGTCAGAGCCCTTTGGCGATCCGAAGAGGTCGTCATCATTCAGATAGTTATCGCTGCGATAGATTGCGTCCCGAAAGGGAAGAAAGACATCGCGCATACCCAGTATGCGAGTTGAGGCAGCTTCTTCGGCCCGTCGCCCTGCAATGACCTGATCCGCGCTCATTCCCCACTCGGCGTGCATATGTTCTGCGAAGGTCGTCATCGGCTGGGTGGGATCGGGGTGATCGCCGAACAGCAGCGCCACGACCGCATCCTTGCCCGCCTCGGAAACCAACGCCGCGGTTCCACCGCAAGAAAGCGCGATATCGTCGTAATGCGGCGAAACGAACAGGTGCGTATCCGGCGCGGTCAATGCTGTTCGCGAAACGACGTCGTTCATTGTTTGGCTGCATCCTCTTGAAGCTCGATCGGTCGACGGGAAACGCGCCGGTCACCAACGCGACGGGTCACCCCATACCGGTCGAAGTATTCCAGAAGTGCCTGCGCGTATCGCCGGGTGGTTCCCAATCGGTCGCGGAATTCCGCCAGTGAGACCGATTCGTGCTGGGACAGCTCGAATACCACAGCATCCTGAGCTGCCGTGAGCCGTTCCGGAAGGAAGACGATCCCGTCGCCGAGTTCCACGATGGTTCCCAGATGGGCCATTGCGCGGATCAGCTCCGGTTCGACCCCAACTTCTTCCGGCGTCGGCGGCTGAAACTCTGCTTGGCGTAGCCGCTCAAGATACGCGTCGGCCCGGCGTTGCCTCTCCGGGTCAAGAACAATGCGATACCCCGCGCGACGCACTAGCGGACCGACAACATCAAAGCTTGGCGCTTCTGCCAACATGGCATCGAACACCCCGCGGTCAAGCCGGACTTCCAGGCGCAACGATTCCCGAGTCATTCCCGCTTCGAGTGGATAGGCGTGATGGAATCGATCCACCGCGTCGAGCATTGCGGTTTGTACTTCTATGAGGCGGGGCGGTGTGCCGCAATATGGACCGATGCGTCGTAACCGTCCCTCGTCAAGCAGACGCTCACCAATAAAACGTGAGTCCTCCGCACCGAGCGGGGATACCAGCAATTGCCGCTCGTCCAAAATGCGATTGCCGATCCAGGCAAGCATGCGATCCGCTGGATCACCCGCCGACAAATGTTCCAGCCGAGCAATAACGCCCGGCTGGTTTCGCTTGTGCCGGGGCGGATCGAGCTCGATCACCGTGCCGCCACCAATCGTTTCGGGTGGCGAAGGACGTCGCACGATAAAGCGGTCCCCGGGATGCGCGACGATCGGCCGCGCACATCGAAACTGCACCCAGCCAGCACTCCCGGGTTCGATCCGATCAGCATCGAGGATCGCGGCTCGGGCCGGCACTTCGGATGAACCGGTGAAGACGATCACTTCGTCATTGTGTGCCAGGGATCGCTCAGACGAACCAAGCAGACGCAACTGCGCATCGAAGCGCATGGCAGGATGCAGCCTGCCGGGAATACTCAGCACATCGCCCCGCTGCAGGTCTGTTGTCTCCACGCCGGAGAGATTGACGGCTACCCGACTGCCGGGCGCAGCGAGATCGACTGATTCCCCGAATGTTTGCAAACCGCGAATGCGTGCGGAGCGGTTACCCGGCACGATCTCGACCCGTTCGCCCACCCGCAACGAGCTGCCCGTCAGCGTTCCCGTGACAACCGTGCCAAACCCGGCCATCGAGAAGACTCTATCGATAGGAAGCCGCGCTGGTTGCACAGTGACGGGACGCTCGAACCCGCCCAGGGTACGATCGAGCTCCTGCTGAAGCTCATGGAGTCCCCGTCCACTCGTCGAAGAGACTGGCATGACCTCGCAGCCGGCAAGCGCGGTCCCATCCACCAGCTCGCGAACCGCGTCTCCGATGAACTCTAGCCATTCGGCATCGACCAGGTCGGACTTGGTCAACGCAATCACACCATGTCTGATGCCCAGCAAGTCGAGGATCGCCAAATGCTCTCGCGTTTGCGGCATCGGCCCATCGTCAGCCGCAATGACGAGCATGGCGGCGTCTATGCCACCGGCTCCCGCCAGCATGTTGCGCACGAAACGCTCATGCCCGGGGACGTCGACGATATGGACTCGATTGCCCGCGGGCGTCACCAGCTCGGCGAAACCAAGATCGATCGTCATGTGCCGAAGCTGCTCCTCCGCCAACCGATCCGGGTCGGTGCCCGTCAGCACGCGTACCAGCGATGACTTCCCATGGTCGACATGTCCGGCGGTACCGACGACGAAGGTGCGGGGCATGATCCCTCGGCAAAAGAAAAACAGCGGAAGGCTGTGCGATCACGACATTCCGCCCATTGTAATGAGGTCTCTCCCCTTTAGAGCGCCTCACGATCCTCGGCTAATCGAAGGAGCACAGAATTATTTCACCCCGTTGCTGGACTTCTGATTACACCGCCACTATCTCTTCGACCCGCAACAACGCCGAAATCGCCATCACTTTTCGTACGATGGCCGCCAACTCGGCTGGCTCGATGGTTTGCGAGGCATCGCACTTGGCGGAGTCCGGATTCGGTTCCGACTCCACGATCAACCCGTCCGCTCCCGCGGCGATCCCCGCCAGCGCCATCGGTGCGACCAGCGAACGCTTGCCCGTGCCATGACTCGGATCGACCACGATCGGCAAGTGGGTCAACTCCTTGAGGTACGGCACCGCGTTCAGGTCGAGATTGAAGCGCATCGAATGATCGAAGGTGCGAATACCCCGCTCGCAAAGGACCACCTGCGAATTGCCCTCTGCCAGGATGTATTCCGCACTCATCAGCCACTCTTCGATCGTGGCGGAGAATCCGCGCTTCAGCAAAACCGGGGTGCGGGTTTTGCCGACCTTGCGCAGCAACGGAAAGTTGGCCATGTTGCGCGCTCCGATTTGCAACATGTCCGCATATGCCGCGGTGACCTCGACTTGATCGGGTTCCATCACCTCGGTCACCACCGGTAAACCGGTAGCCCCTCGCGCGCCGGCCAGAATTTGCAGGCCCTCTTCCCCTAATCCCTGGAATGAGTAAGGTGAGGTGCGCGGTTTGAACGCGCCGCCGCGCAGAATGGTCGCACCGGCTGCCTTGACCGCGTCGGCAGCATTCACCATCTGCTCGACGTCGGAAACCACGCAGGGTCCCGCCATGATAACTGGAGTTCCGTTACCGATCTCCACATCTCCCACCCGCACGACCGTCCTTTCACGGTGTTCCTTGCTAGCCAACTGGTACGGCCTGGTTACCTGATGAACCGCGGTGATCGCCGAATGGGTCAATGCGTCTGGCTCGATCTGGCCGAGGACATTGACCGAAAGCGATCCATCGTTCCAGTCGATGACACGGATGGTGGCGCCACTGCGACTGCTGGCCTCCCCCAACGATTCGAGAACTCCGTTCGAACTGCTCTTGTCGATGGAAATGATCATGGCGTTCGTCCTCACTCGTTCCGACGATTGGCAACAAAAAACCGAGACCTCTTGGCCTCGGTACCCCCGGCTTTGCTGGTCTTGGTGGAGCGTCTCGTGCGTCAGCAGCCATCGCCCCGCCAGCAAAGCCGGGGGGTAAAATAGACGTAATACCAGGCGCCGGAAATCGGACTGCTTCCCGCGCTGCGTATGACTTCGCGATGTTGCGTTCGCTGGGTGCTCATGGCCGATACACTAGCGGTTGCATGGTGGCCTGTCAACCACCAATTTATTCTCACGATCCCAGAGGACCCGCGATGGACGTCACACCGCTCACCTTCTCCTTCGATGCCGCGCTCGACGCCGCCCTGACCAACGGCTGGGAAGTCTGGATCGAAGCTGCCCGAAAGAAAGGGGTGGAGCGCACTGCGGAATGGTTGCTACGCCGGGACGATGCCGGTCTCGCTCCTTCGGATCTGGAGCCGCTCCTCCAGACACTATTGGAGAGTTCATCCCCCTTCGACCGAGCCATGGCTGCCTCTGAGCTGGCCGAGTTGACCGAAATCGAAGATGACGCCATGGCCGCGACGTTTTGGGAAGGTGTCCTGGTTTCCGGGCGGGAAGCCGCCGATAGCGAGGTCTATTTCGAGGGCCTTGCACAGCTAGCGGAAATCGAGCGGGAGTACGGCGATCCCCAGGCGGCCGCTGCGCTCTATATCGATTTTCTCAACTGGACCCGCGAACCGGACCATTCGACCGAGGCGGAATCGATCCTGGCCGCGTTCGACCGGATTATCCAATTCGCCGAAGACGATGGTGCGCCCGCCGCATCGGCTGCGTACACGCATGCGCAGAACCGATTTTTCAAATCTGTCGATGGCGATGAGAGCCGGGTAGTTGCAGGAAATTGGGAATCGAACGGCGAGCCCTTTGTCGTTTGGAGTGATGATCAAACCCGCTAACCTCTCCCGAAGCATGGTAAAGTGAATTGATGGAACGGTAGGTCTGCCAGGCGGTTTTTGCCTGTTGCAAACCCCGAATTTCGTCTCTCAACTCAACTCCAAGGAGGATTGAATTGGCCTTCGAACTCCCCTCTCTCCCGTATGAATTCGCCGCGCTCGAGCCGACGATCGATGCTAAAACGATGGAGATTCATCACGACAAGCATCATCAGGCTTACGTCACCAATTTGAACAACGCCATCGCTGGCAATGCCGAACTTGAGGGCATGTCGATCGAAGAACTGGTCACGAACCTCGATAAGGTGCCAGAGGATAAGCGGACCGCTGTCCGCAACAACGGTGGTGGTCACCTCAACCACTCCATGTTCTGGCTCATCATGAGTGGCGAGAAAACCGAGCCTTCGGGTGCCCTCAAGGATGCGATCGCGGATTTCGGCGGGCTCGACGCCCTCAAGGAAGCGGTCAACAAGGCTGGCGCGGGCCGTTTCGGCTCGGGTTGGGCTTGGGTCGTCACCGGCGAGAACGGCAAGCTGGAAGTCGTTAGCACCCCGAATCAGGACAATCCGATCATGGATTCGAAGAAGACGCCGGTTCTCGGTGTCGATGTCTGGGAGCACGCCTACTATCTGAAGTACCAGAACAAGCGACCGGACTATCTCGCCGCCTGGTGGAACGTGGTCAACTGGGAAGAGGTCGGCAAGCTTTACGACGCTGCTCTGGCCTAGCCGCAAGGCAACCAAACTCGGTAACATATTGGGGAGCGCATCTGCGCTTCCCATTTTCGCTTCCAGGGGGCCCCGATGGCGCACGATCTGGTGATTCGTGGTGGCACGATTATCACGGCAAGTGAGACCTATGTCGCCGATGTTGGCATCGCTGGTAAATCGATCGTCGAAATCGGCGCGAATCTGGACGGCGAGCGCGTCATCGACGCAAGCGGGCTACTGGTTATGCCGGGTGGAATGGACGCCCACGTCCATTGTTCGTTCTGGGAAGACGTGTCATCAGACATGCCACAGTGGAGCGATGACTACGAATCCGGAACCAAGTCAGCGGCAGCCGGCGGCATCACAGCCATTGGCAATATGGTCTTCCCGCATCCGGGCGAAACCATGCTCGAAGCGGTAACCCGGGAAATGGGTATGGTCGAATCGATGGCGGTCGTCGATGTCTTCCTGCATCCAGTCCTGACCGATCCGCCAACCCAGCCCCTGTCCGACATTCCCATTCTGGCCGAAATGGGTCACCGCACACTCAAGTACTTCATGAGTTTCGCGGGCTTCGCCGAGAATCCGGCTCCGTACCTGGAAGCCACCGATCT
>JBBQPB010000089.1:0-7465 GCA_038331435.1 Thermomicrobiales bacterium
CCTGCTGGGGTTGTCTTCGCCGACCAGTGGCGAAGTCCTCTACCGGGGAACCAACATCCAAAAGCTGTCGAAGGACGCGCGGCTCCAGTTCCTGCGCGACGTGCAGACCATCATGCAGGATCCTTACGAGGTCTATAACCCGTTTTATAAGGTAGACCACGTTCTCAAGGTGCCGATCGAAAAGTTCAAGTTAGCCAAAAATGCGGCGCAGGCGCAGATCCTCATAGAAGAAACGCTGAACGCGGTCGGGTTGCGTCCGGAAGATACCCTGGGGCGCCATCCGCACCAGCTCTCCGGCGGTCAGCGACAGCGCATCATGGTCGCCCGGGCGCTTTTGATCCGCCCCCGAATGATCGTCGCCGACGAACCGGTTTCCATGGTCGACGCTTCATTGCGCGCCACCATTCTGGAAAGCCTGCGCAAGCTGCACGACGACTTCGGCATCTCCATGCTCTATATCACCCATGACCTCACGACCGCCTACCAGATCAGCAAGAATATTCTGGTGCTCTATCGGGGCGACGTGGCCGAGGTGGGCGATGTCGATCTGGTGGTGCGCAGTCCGTTGCATCCCTATACCCAGCTCCTGATCGATTCGATCCCGGTGATCGACACGAACCAGACCTGGGAAAAAGAAAAACTGGACGACGAAACCCAGTCGGTTTCGTCGGTGCCCAGCCAGGGATGCCGCTTCGCCAACCGCTGCCCGCATGTGATGGACATCTGCCGCCAGGAAGCGCCGCCGCTCTACCGCACCGATGAAGGGCGCGCGGTCTCCTGCTTCCTCTACCGGGACAATCCCACCCTCGGCGAACGAGGTTTGGACGAGGTGCTGGAGGCGACCCAGGGATCGGTGGCGACTGCGGCGGATTGATTTGCGCTCTTGCGTCTGTTCGTTTGGACCGATACCGGGATTCCCGATATAGCTGCGCCCTAGCCGGATGCAGGTGCGTTTCCCTTGGTCGAAAGCAGCGACACCCTACCGTGCACGAGAGGGCTATGAGCAGCCAAGGGTCTTCGACCCTACGAGAGGGCAGGGACGCCCTCGGCTAAGGAAGGGGTGGGATTGGGTATGGCTGCGCCCTGGATGGATGCGGGAATTGCATCAGAACGTCTCGAAAGGCGATCCCTCTTTTTTGGGGTGAGGCCGCGAATGGAGCCAGGGGTGACGGTCTGGGACCGGACGGGTAGCGCTTGGGCACTGCCCAGGCCCGCATCTTCCGCTGCCACAAGTCCCTGACGTCATGGGAATGTGGTGCGCTCGACTCTGGTGATCAGAGTCGGAGGGATGCCGGTCTCGTTGGCGCGTCCCTCTCCGCCGATGTGCCGCTTGATGGTAGTATAGAACATGTGTTCTGAGCGTGCCAACCTTTGGAAATCGAAAATCGAAGGCATTACCATGCGGATCAATAATGAGGCGCCATCATCAAGAATGGTGGAGGTGGGGGGAGTCGAACCCCCCGTCGAGTGAGGCAAGCGGAGTTATACCTTCAACTGACCCACTAGAGTACGACGCCGTCACCCCCAGTGACATGACTATTGTTTCCAAAGTGTTATGCGCTGGTCGCATTCCCATTGAGACTGGTGGACCGACGGTCACGTGGCGGCTCGTATTCATCGTCGTGGAGCAGCCGGGACAAAATGCCTATCAGCGGAATCAGGAAGAACATCCCTCCCGGGACCCACATGATAAGCCCCCCCAGCTCCTGATCGTTCAGCTAATTCAGCCCCCACACCGGCCGTTCGTTCAGCTCCGCGTAGGTTGAGTACAACGGCTCTGAGCTGAACGTAAGTAACACTCCGATGAGTATGCCCTCCAAGAACGGAGGAATGAGATACGCCAAAGCCCAACCGGGACCAAGTTGTGACCGTGCAGTGCGCGGAGCAACGATCGGCCACCAATAAAGCAATGCGGTACCGTAGAACATCAGATGTTCGAGGTCATGCGTGACAGTGCGCCCCTGAGCAGCATCGTAGAAAACAGGAATATGCCAAATGGCAACGGTTACGACATAGGCGGCCACAGCCACTATCGGCAGCGAGACCCAGGCACGGAGATGAGCCAGGGGATGGCCGGGGCGAAACCATCGCCCCACCTTCTTGCGAGTGGAGTGGGGCATCGCCCACAAGGCTGGCAAAAACGGCTGCCCGAGCAAGATCAGCGGTGGAGCTATCAGCAAGAGGAGCAGGTGCTGCACCATGTGCATGGAAAAAAGGTACTCGCTATAGGCGGCGATTGGTGAGAAGAGCGCGGCAGCCATGGCCGCCACGCCCCCGAAGTAACAAACGGCACGCCACGCCGGTAGCGGATAGGCAGGTGCTTCTCTCTGCAATCGTCCACGCCCGATCACGTAGATTCCGACCGCCACGACGAGGACGAACGCAAGCAAAGGTTCGATAGGCCAGGAGTACCAGAAGCCCCGATCAGAGATGTCGTGCCCCCCGCTCAGGGGAGGCAGCACACCTGACCATCCCAACGTCACGCGGACACCACCATGACATTCGCGCTCCCGAAGGCGGGCACATGGGCCGCGAGTGCCTGTTTCACGTCTTGGACGATCCGTTCGCTCTCGACAACGGTGAGATTGTCTTCGACCACCACGTGCACATCCGCGTGGACCTTATGCCCAATCCAGCGAGCCTGCACATGCTTCACAGCCACGACTCCGTCCACATGAGCCGGAGCATGCTCGACTTCATCGAGGATGCTGGGCTCGATCCCATCCAGTAGCCGTCGAAAGATCTGGCCGCTGGTGTCCTTCAGGATGAACAAGATGGCCACGGTGATGAGAATGCCAATGATTGGATCGATGATGGGGAATCCAGCCAGCGTACCGAACACGGCGATCAACACCGCCAGTGAGGTGAAGCCATCAATTCGGGCGTGATTTCCGTCCGCAATGAGGGCCGCTGAGCCAATCTGGCGACCGGTTCGGATCTGCAGGATGGCGACGGCTTCGTTGCCGATAAATCCAATGATGGCCGCGGCTGCCACCCAACCGAGATAGTCCATCGGTTGCGGATCGAACAACTTGCGGATCGATTCATAGCCAGCAACAAAGGCCGAGATCGCAATCGACAGGACGATAATCAAACCGGCCAAGTCCTCGGTGCGCCCATAACCATAGGTGTACTTTCGGCTGGCTACCCGACGTTGTAAGGCGAAGGCGATCAGGAGTGGGATCGAATTGGCGCCGTCTCCCAGGTTATGAACCGTATCGGCAAAGAGCGCGGTCGAGCCAGAGAACCAGAAGATGATTATCTGGAGCACGGTAGTGATCCCTAGGCTGATTAGCGCCCACTTGGTGGCCCAGAATCCTCGCTCGCTGGATTCCATGGCGTCATCGACCTTTTCATGCAGGTCATGACTATGAGCGAAGGTATGTTGAATCCATCCAATGGGCCCAGAGCGATGCTCGTGGTTATGGGTATGTTCTTCCCCATGAGAATGGCTATTTCCGTGATCGTGGTCGTGAACGGGCGTCGAGTCGGGCATCACCCTGCTGCCTGGCTGGGAGTGGAGGCAGGGCTAGCGGCGGGGGACGCGACCCGACTGCCATCGGGAGCGAGGATGCGAATCTCGGTTCCGGAGCTATCGATCTCCTGCGTGAAGATGAGTTCGATGTCTTCTGGCAGCTTGGTAACAACCGCATCGGCCTCCGGGTTTGAACGTTCGAGTGCCGCATGCGCACTTACGTGTAACTGCGCCTGGACAATCAGCAGAACGACCAACAGAGTAGCCGTAGCACCGAACAGAAGACGAACGGGTGAACCTCGCTTGAGTTGCATTTGCCCCCTCAAAACTGCTGCGATCGATCAGGGTATCCCCTGCGGGGGATATCCCCGATGGGGGGATATCGTAGCATGGTTTCAGACGAACGTGGTCTTATCGAATGAAGCTGTCCAACGCTTTCTTCAATCTGATCCATTCGTCGTCCGGGATCGAGACGGCACTCGAACCACGGACGCAGGACTCGATGTGATCTTCCAGGACTAGTCGGCTGGTTCGATCGATCGCAGCGCGCACTGCTGCCAATTGCACCAGAATTTCCGTACAGTCGCGGCCCTCCTCGACCATGCGCCGAATGGAGGTGACATGGCCAGCGGTACGCGCCAATTGATCCATCACAGCTTTGGACTGTTTGTGTTCGTGATTTGCGCGTTCGAGCTCGATGATGGTGGACGATGTGTTTTTACGGGATGACTCTGATCGACGCTGCTCTTCCCGGTCAGACATAGTGTTTTCTTCCATCATGAACCCAAGGGGCTTGCAAGTGAAATGAATGACAACTCTTCCATCTTACGGCAACAGTCTGTGTGGAGGCGTCTGTCGAAGCGGATCGCTCTCCGCTCTCCGTACGTCGTGGTCATCTTCCGCCAGCAGGTGCCCCTGTTCATGCGCATTCCGAGGGGAGCGCGGTCTCCTGCTTCCTCTCCAAAGACAACCCGGCACTCGGCGCGCGCGGCTTGGACGAAGTGCTGGAAGTGACGCAGGGCACAGTGGCGACCGCGGCAGATTAACGTCGAGCGCCAGCGCCCAGATTCTCCCGGCGCCGACCGAATCCTACCTTGCGCGCCAGTGTCATCGTGGAGTGTTTTCTGGAGGATCAGTTACTCGTCAGCAGCGGCTTCCGCTTCGACATCAGACACACCTGAGGGGCGACCGGCTCTAATCCAGAGGGCATAGAGAAGTCCGGAGACCAGGAGGCTGGCGGCCAAAGAGACCAGCGGATAGCCACGAGTGAGATTGAGCAACAGGACGAAGGCAATCACGCCAGCTCCCAGCAGATTGACCGCGATCAGCAGGTTGTGGCCGTCTCGATGGGCAAATGCGGCCATGGCAATCAGGCCACCGAGAAACGAAAGAAAGACCGCGACCGCATAGAAAAGCACCAGCTCCTGGTCTTTCCCGCCCGCCAGCACCAGGCTGACCGCCGAGGTGATTGCGAAGAAGACCACGCCCAGCACCGGTGCATGGAATCGGTTCACGCGGGCTAGCGGCGATGGCAATATCGCTGTGTCGCCAGCGAGCGCTTTCAGCAGCCCCGGACCAGCCTGGAACGACGAGCTCGCGGCTGCCAGCAGCAGAAGGGCGCTCGTCAGTTGAAAGAGCGTGAAGATCGTGCCGTCACCAACGGACCGCCGCGCGATTTCGGCGATCTGGGTTGATTCTGCTGGCGGAATTCCCACGTTCAGCCGTACGGCCAACACGGTCAGCGACAAGGTCAGAGTGCTAACGATGCCCACCGTCAACCAAAGCGTCGTTTGGCCAAAAAAACGGCGCCCCCGATTGTCGAGCTGCCCCAATTGCGCAATGGCAGATGAGGGCGCCTCGATGCCGGTGGCGAGCGCCATTGCGACCGGAAATGCCAGCAAAATGGCGATCAACGGTGAGTGACCCGGCGATGCCACAATGGGGGGTCCCACGCCCTCGCTTGGATTGACAAAACCGTGCACCAGCACGACCAGTGCCACCCCCAGAAAGAGCACCGTCATGATCGCGAAGGCGAGCCGTCCGCCATGGCCGAGGCAGGATCCCCCCGCAACGATCAACAGCAGCACGAGCGCGAGCGGAATGCGCCACGCGCTCAGTTGGGAGACATCGGCGATGATGGCCGATGTGGCCGCGGCAATGCTGATCGAAATGGTCAGGCAGAAGTCGACGATCAACGCCCCAATTGGCAGGAACGCCCAAGGGTCGCTAAACGCGGCTCCGACCGCAGCAGCGGCTCCTCCACCTTCCGGGAATCGCTCGATGAGCATGTGGTAGTTAGCCGCGACCAGGGCGACCACGCCGACCACCAACCCCATGGTTGGCAGCAGCAGATGGAGATCCCCATTCAACGCGCGCAGGGCTGCCTCGATCGCATAGGCGACCGATGAGACCGGATCGCCCATGATCGAGAAGGCAAATGCAAAGAGGAGTATTCGGCGGCTTCGAAGTATCCTCCGGATCATGCAGAGCGGTGCCCGGGTACGTTTCGGCGACTACGCGCGGTTTGCCTGGGGGAACCAGACGAAGATGAGGTGATACCGCTCACAGGAGCGAGGGTCTGTTCGACGGGTCGGTGCCTAACCGGGGAGCTTTATTCATGTCGCGCCAACCTTAACCGGTTTCGCGTTCGGATGTCCATGAAATGTCGGGTACAACGGCCCCGGCCGTGGTTGAGAGACGGCAGGTTCGACTGATTCTGCGGTCTGCCCAGGCTGGCGAAGTCTTTGGCCGCTACTCCAACGCTGGCGACACCAGCAGGCAAACCTGTTTCACCCTCCAGCGCCGTGCTCCGCTGTGGGCAAAACTTTCCTGCGCGGCCAACGGTCGAGCGCGTGCGTCCGCGCAATCGATCCACAAGCTCGACTCTGGTTGCGGTCGTTTGCTACGATAGATTCCAGTTACGTAAGGATCCATCGCCACGCACGTTCCCGGATCGCTGCCGGGTGTCCATTCGCCAGCATCCTGAAGAAGGAGACCTCCATGCGCGAGTCGTTGAAGAGTCCAGCAGTCGAGATGGTCTTCAACGAATTGGACGTGCATGGCGATTGTCACCATCGGAATCCTGGCGCATGTCGACGCCGGTAAAACCTCCCTCACCGAAAGAATCCTCTTCGAAACCGGGGTCATACCTGCCCTCGGCAGTGTCGATAAAGGCACCACCCAAACCGATACCCTCGCACTGGAACGCGCACGCGGCATCACCATCAAGTCCGCCGTTGTCGCGTTCCGCCTGAACGATCTCGAAATCGATCTCATCGATACTCCCGGGCATGCCGATTTCGTGGCCGAGGTCGAGCGCTCGCTCCGCGTGCTCGATGCGGTCGTGCTGGTTGTATCCGCAGTGGAGGGAGTGCAACCTCAAACGGTTAAGCTCGCCCGCGCCATTCGCACCGCAGGGCGTCCGGTGTTTTTGTTCATCAACAAGATCGACCGTATGGGCGCCCGGCCCGAGACGGTGCTGGAAGATATCCGCCACAAGCTCCAACTGCGGGTGGTT
Organism: Thermomicrobiales bacterium; assembly: GCA_038331435.1. Classification (GTDB taxonomy): domain Bacteria; phylum Chloroflexota; class Chloroflexia; order Thermomicrobiales; family UBA6265; genus JAMLHN01. The sequence continues at coordinate 6,993 of JBBQPB010000089.1, forward strand.
CCGCTGAATCGCGCCATTGGGGTGGGGCAATCCGAGGTAACAATCGCGCCCATCGACTGGTCCGATGATGAGCTCAGGGTCACCTTTACAGACCTTCTGGCCGAGGTTGACGACCGCGTCATCGACGAGTTCGACCGCACTGGCGGTGAAATCGGCGCAACATTTCTGCAAGACCGGTTGCGGAAGATGATTGGGCTTGGCGAGATCTCGCCTCTCTTTTACGGATCGGCGCGGACCGGGGTTGGTGTGCGCGATCTCTTGAGCGGCATCGAACGGTGGCTCACCCCGCAGGAGCGTAGTGCTGATGGCCCAGCCGCTGCGCGAATCTTCAAGATCATCCGCACCAATCGGGGAGAAAAGCTCGCCTACGCTCGTATCCTGGCCGGGATACTCACGCCCCGTCAGCGCATCGTTCTCGTCCGTACGGACGGTGCCGGAAACGACGAGCGCTCGGAGGAGCGGATCGTGGCGGT
>JBBQPB010000090.1:0-7453 GCA_038331435.1 Thermomicrobiales bacterium
CAACCGGCATGGCCTGATCCGACAATGACAACATCGATGCGACTTGGTAGGTTTATGGGAATTGTCTGCTGCATACTGAAAAGTATAGGCAGTCGCTCGCCAGAGACCATGGAGATGGCCTTACACCGTGAAGGAATTACCAAATGAGTAACGATCTTGAGACCAAAGTGCGGAACGCATTGGAAAAAGGAAAGCCGTTGTTCGAGGCGCTCATCGCCGATCTCGAGCGGGAAGCCACGCTGATCAAGGAACGCGATCTTGATCCGCGCAAACTGGCCGAAGAGCCGCGAGTCCAGGAAGCACGCAGTGGCGCGGCCGACGCGTTGGAGCAACTGGCAAGCTTCGCGAAGTCGCTCGACAACCTTGTGAAGTCTTATGCCCAGGATATCGAGAAGCGGGTCGATGTCGACAGTATCAAGGAGCAAATTGCCTCGGCGCCAGCCGCTGGACGATCGTTGATCGAGGATCATAACGGGCAGGCCACTGCTGATCGCATCAAGGTTGCGGGCGAGGATGTCAAGGCGAAGGTCGCTTCCCGAGCCGAGGAGGGCAAGGAAACTGTCCAAGCGGCAGCTCTGAAGGGCAAGGAGGACGCCCAGGCCCTCGCACAGCAAGCCGGGGATGATGCGCAGGCGGCAGCGAACAAGGTCAAAGACGACGCGCAAGCGGCGGGGCAAAAAGCCAAAGAAGATGCGCAAGCCACAGCGCACAAGGCAAAAGAAGACGCGCAAGCTGCTGCGCACAAAGCCAAAGAATCCACCAAGGAAATGATGGCCGCGCTCGGGTGGCTGGCTGCCGCCGGTACCGTCATTTACGTCGTCTTCATGGACGAAAAACGCCGGCGGCAAGCCAAATCATTGGCCAAAGCCGCCGGAAGCGGGCTCCTCGTGGTTGCCAACAGCGCCAGCAAAAAGAGCTAGCGCTTTAACTTACTCTTCCTATGCGGCGCGACTGCGAACTCGCCCGTGGCAGTGCTTGTACTTCTTGCCACTGCCACACGGGCAGGGCGTATTCGCGCCGACCTTCTTGCTGGCTGCTTGAGGCTTGGCTTCCTCGTCCGAGCGATTGGTGATTGTTGCTTCTTCGGTGATTCTCGTCTGAACCGGTTGCTCGACGATGGCGGGTTTGACGCGGAAAATTGTGTGCACGGTGTCGTGGCGGATATGTTCGGTTAACGTCCCGAACATCCGATAGCCTTCGGTCTTGTAGACCACCAATGGATCTTTTTGCCCATAGGCTTGCAGCCCGACGCCTTCGCGCAGCTCGTCCATGGCCGTCAAGTGCTCGACCCAAAGGCGATCGATGACACTGAGCAGCACGTGCCGTTCCACCTGTCGCATCGCCTCAGGACCAAATCGATCCTCGATTTCCTGATATGCCTCGTCGGCATCTTCTTGTAGTAGATCGACCAGGTCGTCGTGCGACAACCCGGCAATCTCATCCCCCGACACGCGTTCGACGTCTGGGTCGAGCGGAAAAAGTGCGTTGTATTCCGTCGCAACCGCGTCGTAGTTGATCTCTCCACCCTTGGACGCGACGTTTCGATCGACGATGGTTTCAAGCTCCTCGGTGACGAGTTCGTCCATCTTGTCCGACATATCGTCGCCGGCCACGATGCGGCCGCGATCGGCGTAAATGACTTCTCGGTGTCGGTTCATGACATCGTCGTACTGAACGACGTGGCGCCGAATGTCCGAGTTGTGGCCCTCGACTTTGGTTTGGGCACTCTCGATCGACTTGGAGATGATGCCGTGCTCGATCGGGGTTTCATCGTCCATACCGAGCTTGCCCATCAACCCGCGGATGCGGTCGGTCCCAAAACGCCGCATGAGCTCGTCGTCCAACGAAAGATAAAAGCGGGTGGATCCCGGGTCGCCCTGGCGACCAGACCGACCGCGTAGCTGGTTGTCGATTCGACGCGCTTCGTGACGTTCGGTACCGATGATATGCAAACCACCAGAGTTAGCTACTCCGTCTCCCAGCTTGATGTCGGTACCGCGGCCCGCCATGTTCGTCGCGATGGTGACGACACTGGGCTCACCGGCGCCAGAAACGATGGCTGCCTCGCGCTCGTGTTGCTTGGCGTTAAGGATGTCGTGGGAGATGCCGCGCTGGGTCAGCATGAAGCTGAGCCGCTCGGATGCTTCGATCGATACCGTACCGACCAGCACCGGGCGGCCCTCTGCGCGCATCTCCTCGATTTCGTCGATGACGGCGTTGAACTTGGCGTTCTCGGTGTTATAGACGAGGTCGGCGAAGTCGTCGCGGACCATCGGCCGATTGGTCGGAATGACCACCACCGGCAAATTGTAGATCCGCAGGAACTCCTCTTCCTCGGTTTCCGCGGTACCGGTCATGCCGGCCAGTTTGTTGTACATACGGAAATAGTTTTGGAAGGTGATCGTCGCCATCGTGACGTTCTGGCGCTGGACGCGCACGCCTTCCTTGGCTTCGATGGCCTGGTGCAGCCCCTCGCTGTATCGCCGGCCAACCATCATACGGCCGGTGAACTCGTCGACAATGATGACCTCGCCGTCGCGAACGATATAGTCCTTGTCGCGATGGAAGACCACCTCAGCTTTGAGCGCTTGTTCCAGGTAGTGGGTGAGATCGATGTTTCGGTCGTCGTAAATGCTTTCGCCTTCGGAGATGCCGGCCAGCTCCTCGACCCGGTCGACACCATCCTCGGTCAGAGCAACGGTCTTGTGTTTGAGGTCGAGCTCATAGTGTCGCTCAGGGCGGAGCTGGCGCGCAATCTGCGCAAATTGGTAGTACTTATCGGTGGCTCGCTCGGCCTGACCGGAAATAATGAGTGGAGTACGCGCTTCGTCGATGAGGATGTTATCGACTTCGTCGACAATGGCATAGTTCAGCCCTCGCTGAACCTGCTGCTGCGCCGAAACGACCATGTTGTCACGTAAGTAGTCGAAGCCAAACTCATTGTTCGTGCCGTAGGTAATATCGGCCGCGTAGGCTTCGCGCCGTTCGACGGGTCGCAAATACTCGAGCCGAGGATCAGGCGATTCCCAATCCTTATCCAGCACGAACGACTGATCGTGCTGAATACAACCGATGCTCAATCCGAGATAGTTGTATACCTGTCCCATCCATTGCGTATCGCGCCGGGCCAAATAGTCGTTGACCGTGATGACATGCACGCCTTCCTGGGTCAGCGCGTTGAGAACCACGGCTGCCGTCGCGGTCAGCGTCTTGCCTTCTCCGGTGCGCATCTCGGCGATTTTGCCCTGGTGCAGCACAATGCCACCCGTGAGCTGCACGTCGAAATGCCGCTGCCCGAGACTGCGACGACCGGCTTCCCGGACGTGCGCGAAGACTTCAGGCAGCAAGTCGTCCAGATTTTCACCCGCGTTGTATCGTGAGGTGAAGACAAGCCGAAACTGCCGAAGCTCCTCATCTGACGCTTCGAGCATCTGAGGTTCGAGCGCATTGATCTGAGCAATGACGGGTTTGAGCTTGTTGGCGTTTGTGTCGGGGGCGGTGCCGAATACTTTCTTCAGCAGTGATCGCATTGGAAGTCTCGCCTTTAGTGGTGATCGTCGATCTGAATGGGAGGGCCGCTCTGTCGCGAAGCCCCGCAGAGTATAGCGTCGTGGTCCCGCCGAACGGTTTTACGAAAGCTGGAGATGTGCTGAGAATATGCAGTCATACGATCATGAAGCGCCAAAAGAATCTCGAACGCGATTCGCGGAGCGGGTCTTTTCAATCGTCGCCCAAATTCCGCCGGGAATGGTAACAACCTACGGCGACATTGCAAGAGTCTTGGGAGATCCACGCGGCGGACGGCAGGTTGGCTGGGCTATCGCGGGTTCGCCAGGTGGACTCGACTTGCCGTTTCATAGAGTGGTGAACCGCGAAGGATTTCTGAGCGGTGGTTGGGCCTTCGGGCATCCCGATGTGATGAAACAGCGGCTCCTCGCCGAAGGGGTTCCGTTTGCCGAAGAGCATACCGTTGAGATAAGCAAGTGCCACTGGCTTCCGGGCGACGATTCAGCCCCCGCCGACAAAGTGGACGATCTCGAGCAGGTCACCCTCTTCGACGATCAGTTTGGGAAAGGCCGCCCGCTTGATGATCTCGCCGTTCCGCTCGACCACGACGAGGCGTTCGTGGAGCTCGCGCCCCGCGAGGAACGCGGAGACGGTCGTTCCCGAGGGTAGGTGCACTATCTTGCCATTTATCGTTGCACTAATCGTTTCTCTGCTCGAGTCTGTCATAGCACGCTCCAATGCATATTTATAAGCGGCTGTCGTTTCTCTGACCGAACTGAGATGCGTGAGCGGACTCATCACCGCGACACCGGCGACGCCGCATGCCATCACGTCGGGTATTCGTTCTGGAGTTATTCCTCCAATCGCAAGAACCGGGACAGGCGAGCTCCGGACGATCCCGGCGAGTCCATCGAGGCCGATTGGTTCACGGCCCTGTTTGGAGCCGGTATCGAATACGTGTCCGGCTATCAGGTAGCTGGCTCTGGTCGACGCCGCAGCCGCCTCAGGTGAATGAACCGATCTCCCGATCAAAGCCTCTTGTCCCACTACCGATCGCGCTTCGTCGATCGACGGTCCGGCTTCAGGCAGGTGAACTCCAATCCCAAGTTTCCGCGCGATTTCGATACGACTGTTGACCACGATGAGCGTCGATGGCTGAACGACCGACTTGATCGCACGCGCAAGCAACTCTTCCGGCAACCGGTCGAGGCCATGCTCCCGGATATGAACGATATCGATCCCACCGAGAGAAGCGGGTCCGGCAAGCTCTGGCAGTGGCGCGTCCGACCGTTTGCGATCGGTCACCCACATCAATATCGGGCGATCAAAGAGCGGCATCGACTGCCTCTCGTAAGGCTCTCGCAGCAGCTTCGGGATCCGTGGCGTGCAAGATTGCGCTCATGACCGCGATACCGGAGGCACCAGCCCCGATGACCGAGCCGGCATTCCCGGCATCGATGCCACCGATGCCAATGACCGGCAGTCCGGAAACCTCGATCCGTCGTTTCAATGCCGAAACACCGATTGCGGGCCCGGCATCGGGCTTGGATCGCGTTCCGAAGAGCGGTCCGACTCCGAGATAGGAGGCTCTCTCGATTCGTGCAGATCGGGAGCCGAGATCGGTTTCCGGTGAAAACCCGATGACGAAACCAGGTCCGGCGATTCGTCGAGCCGCCGGGATCGAGATATCGTCGACGCCCAGATGAATGCCATCGGCGCTCGCAGCCAGGGCCAGATCGAGCCGGTCATTGAGGAAGAACGCAGCGCCATGCTCCAGACAGAGTTCACGCACTCGCTCCGCTGTGGCCAAAATCACTCTATCCGAACCGCTTTTCTCTCGTAGCTGGACAGCCGTAACCCCACCAGCCAGCGCCGCTTCGATGGTTTCCAGCAATCCTTTCGGCGCATCCTGGGTTCCGGCGACCAGGTAAAGCCGGAGATGCTCGGGCAACGTTTTGTCGATCACGACCGTCCGCCAACCACTCCTTCGAGCGGGCTGCTGGCAGAAGCGTAGGCTTTGCGAGCCATGCGTCCGGCCAGGTACGCCTTACGGCCGGCCGATGCACCTTCCGCCATCGCGGATGCCATCAATGCCGGATCGGTCGCCAGGGCGACTGCCGAGTTCACCAGCACTGCGTCGGCGCCAGCTTCCATCGCCTGGGCCGCATCGGACGGAACTCCAATGCCCGCATCGACAACGACGGGAACCTCTGCTTGCTCGATGATGATGCGAATCGCCTCAATGTTGATCAGACCCTGGCCGGATCCGATCGGAGATCCGAGCGGCATCACGGTAGCGGTGCCAAGTTCCTGCAAGCGTTGGGCCAGGATCGGATCGGCCCCAATATACGGCAGCACGGTGAATCCTTCCTGCACCAGTACCTTGCACGCTTCGTAGGTGCCGATCGGATCCGGAAGCAGGTATTTCGGATCGGGGATGACTTCGACTTTTACCCAATCGGAAAGCTCCAGCGCGCGCGCCATGCGTGCAACCCGAATCGCTTCTTCGGCGGTTTGGCAACCTGCGGTGTTGGGAAGAATGATGTACTTCTTCCAGTCGACATCCTCGAGCACCGAACGGCTCTTGGGATCGTCGAAGTCGATTCGCCGTAACGCCACCGTGATGATTTCCGCTCCCGACGCCGAAAAGGCCGCATTCATTTCCGTCGAGTCGCGGTACTTCCCGGTTCCGAGCATCAGGCGGCTTCCGAAGGTTTTGCCGCCGATCATAAGTTTGTGGTCCTGGATTGCGTGGCCATTGGATTCCAACGTCAACGTGCGCTCCCTCTAACGGTGCGAGCCGACTGGCTCGAGAGTATGCAGATGATTTACCGGTGAATGACCGCCGCCGACGCGATAGCTGCTTCGCAGCGCCTCGGTCAGATAGAGCTTTGCCCGGGCAATCGATTCCAACGGACCGAACCCCAGTGCCAGGTTCGCGGTGATGGCCGCTGAAAAGGTGCAACCTGTGCCATGGGTGTTCTCGGTATCGATACGTTCGGAAGTCAGCTCACCAAACGAGTTGCCGTCGAAAACCAGATCGATCGGAGCGCCCGGCCGATGCCCTCCCTTGATGACAACGATGCGCGCGCCCATGTCTCCAAGTTTCCGGGCCGCCTCACGGGCATCTTCATCGGAGTTGATTTCGATACCGGTCAACACTGTCGCTTCGTGATGATTCGGCGTCACAATCAGCGAAAGCGGGATGAGTTGTCGCTTTACGGAATCCACAGCCTCAGGAGAAAGCAAATAGTTGCCGCTTTTGGATACCATCACGGGATCGACGACTGTGGGAATCCCCCAAGCCTCGATGCGCTCGCAGACAGTCGCAACAATTCTTGCGCTGGAAAGCATGCCCGTCTTGATCGCGTTCGCCCCAATGTCTTCCAGAACGGAATCGATCTGCGCAGCCACCACTTCCTCGGGGACTTCGGCAATTGCGATCACCTCGCGGGTGTTTTGCGCAGTGACGGCCGTGATCGCGCTCATGCCATACACCCTGTGGGCGGCAAACGTTTTGAGATCAGCCTGAATTCCGGCGCCGGCGCCGGAATCGGATCCCGCAATAGTCAGCGCCCTGGGGATTGCCGCTTCGGCATCGAACGATGTCACGAAATTCTCCTGAAAAAACAAAAACGCCGATGGCAGTTGCCATCGACGGAGTCGATCGTTGCCGTCCCTTCGCCGGAATGACCCGGATCAGGTTCGGAGGGTTGGCGACCGCTTTTGGCCGCGCTCTCAGCGGATTCCGCACCCCTGGCAACAGCTTCTAGCATAGCATGAATTTCAAGGGACTTTATGGAAGGCGACCTGAAAAGCCGATGGTACAATCTTGGAATCTCCGCGGTTGCGGAATCGATCATTTCCCACGTGTCGAAGGGTAACAAATGAACGTTCTTGACGGGCTTCAAAATATTCGGGAGCGGCTCGTCGAGAACGACGCCGA
>JBBQPB010000091.1:0-7425 GCA_038331435.1 Thermomicrobiales bacterium
GTGCTCCCAAGCCTTGGTTCGATTTCGATCACATCACCTAGCGTAGCACCACGTCACATCGGCTAGAATTCACGCGGCTTGCCCTTGCCGGGGTGGCGAAATGGCAGACGCATCGCACTCAAAATGCGACGGGGCAACCCGTGCGGGTTCGAATCCCGCTCCCGGCACCTTTCCTTCAGTAAACAGAATTCCCCGAAAGACGATGGCTAGCCCGACAGCGTTCATCGCTCTGGCGACCTTCGGGCCCGCATGGTGTCTGGGCAGCTTTCCAAGCAACAAGCGGCAACCGATGCATGGACACCATGTCAATCCACCAAAAGGCTGGGTCCGGGACTCGGGTGTGAACGTGGACTCCTCGATCGAGTGCTGAGATTTGAAGGACGAAATCGAAATAGAATTCCGCATGACTAGCTGGAAAAGCGGAGAGGGTTTCAGATCGTGAGCGAAGAAACGAATCAGGAGTGGCGCGGCAAGGTCGGAAAACTCACTGAAGAGGAGGTTTCCGAATTTCTATCGACGGATGTCCTTTGCCGATTGGGAGTGCTGGACGATGATGGCTGGCCGTATGTGGTGCCGGTCTGGTTTCTGTATCGGGACGGCGGGTTCTACATCATCCCCCGAGAGCGGTCCGACTGGGCAAGATTCATGGAAAACGACAAGCGGGTCTATCTTGACATCGACGAGCCGGGATCGTTGCGCAAAGTGCTCGTCAAAGGCGAGGCGGTGCTGATCGAACGTCCGAACGTCGGTGGTAAATGGGTCGAAATCGGCAACGAGATGTCGTATCGCTATCTTGGACCGCACGGTCCAGACTATCTCGTCCCGACCCTCACCGAGCCGCGCTGGCTCTTCTTCGTCAGGCCAGTCACGATGAAGACTTGGCAAGGAGTTGATTGGGCGAAGCGATATAAGCAAGACGGCTGGGGTGTCAGCTAAGCAGACGATTTGGTGGTCATCGATCAGGATCGCGCGGTGCAGGCGGGATCGTAGTTCGGCGATTTTCTGCCGGAAATCCGATCGTGGCCGACGCTCCTGGTTTCGCAAATTGCGAAACGAAGTCCCAGATAACGCGCGATGCGTCAATGGGCGCGCCGTCTTCGATGTTTGGCCAGCTGTGCTCCCAGTCGTGGATGAGCACTTGCTCTACCATGCTGCCTCTCGCACAGTCAGTCCAGCGCGTTGTCAGCGCAGCTGGCGAGTTCACGACGGTGGGCCTAGCTGTGCACCCATTGGCCGCGACCCAGGTATCGACCGCGAAGGAGGTCGGCGTATCGATACGCGAGTCTTCGCCGCCATAACCCGCATTTGGCGATGTTCCTCCGGCAATTGGCACATTGGTGTCTTCCTCCCCGTTCATGATGAGCATAGGCACTGGAGAAGCGGGAACGCAGGCATCAGTGTTCAACGCGCCGGCATACGGCGCCGCCGCGGCGATCTGGTCTGCGAGCTCGCAGGCGAGCCGAAAGGTCATCATCGCGCCATTTGAATGACCAGTGATAGAGATGCGCGCAGGATCGACATAGTAGTTGGAGATCAACTGAGCGATGAGCGCGGAAATGAAGCTGACGTCATCGATGTCTTTGGCATGTGCATAGGCACAGCAGTTGTCCGCGTTCCAGGTGAGCCGTCTGGGTAAACGGCCAGTGCCATCTGGATAGACAGCGATGAAACCCTCCTGATCGGTAAGCTCTGAGAATCCGGTCGAATGCTCGACCTGCTTGCCATTCCCTCCCCCGCCATGCATCACAATCAGGACCGGGAACCCATTCGTGGGGGGAACGAGTGCGGGGAGATGAACCCGATAGGTCCGCTCGAAACCGCCCACTTCGATCGACTGGACATAGGTGGAACCGGATGTCGGCTCCATTCCAGCCTGCGAAGATGACAGGGTCCCCAGCATTGCTCCGAGCAGCAGCGCAGTGCAAGCGACGATCTTCCAACCCACAGCGCACTCCTTCGGTAGAGGTCAATGTTCGACAGGTGGACTTCTGATCAAAAAAATCGGTTGCCCATCTCATTTGACTACCGAGTTGTGAATCGGCTGTGAATGCATGGTGATCATCTCGGAATCGATCCGGGCAACCGAAGGGTGGCACGCATGACGACACCGGCGGCGTTGCCCGGGGACTTCCGCAGATGCGAATCCACTGGATCACTGCAAGGCACGTGACTTTAGGTGAAGATCGGTCGTTGCTGCGTCATCCGGCCTAACGTTTGACGTGGAGCTTCCAGGCGAGGATGCCGAGCGTTTCCCGAACCATATATCGCAGATCGGTTCCCGATCCATGCGTGATGGGGCTGTTCTCGGATGCGTATCCGTATGCTTCGAATCCGGCATGCTCGGCCAGCATTTTCGATCGATAGAGGTGGAACCCGTCGCTGACCAGGAGAAGCGAATCGACGCCGCGTGGTTCGAGGAGACGTTTGACACCTTCGAAACTGGCAGCGGTGTTGTGGCTGATGTTTTCCATCAGGATCGCCGCGGCAGGTACCCCGCGATCCACGAGATAATTCTTGCCCGCTTCCGCTTCAGTGAACCTATCGCCCAAAATACGTCCGCCGGTCACTACGATGGTGGGGGCGTAACCTTGCTGATAGAGGTCGTATGCGGTGTCGAGGCGTGCCTGGAAAACCTGCGATGGCACTCCGTTGAACTGCGCCGCGCCGAGAACCACTATCGCATCCACCGGGCGAGCTTCGTTGGTCCGAGCCTGCTTGTAAACGGCAGCAAACACCAGAAACGGCACAAGGAATATCCCGAGTGCGATGACGCAAATGCCGAGCCCCACCCAGCGTCGCACGCCATGGCGTTTACTGGATGCGACCATTTTGGGGGATGCGCTGGGAGCGGCGCCGGGCCAGGTTTGAAAGGCGCGCGACGGATCTGCCGCATCGGCGCTCTGAATTGGTTTGGTCTTCGATTCGGTCAAGGCTGACTCATGACACTGGTGGGCTGTCGCGTGTCGATATTCGACCGCGACGGCAAATTATGCCTTGTCCGGATCGGTGGTGCTGTCCGATGGCGATTCGATTGGCCCGGCACGTCGCCCGAGCTTGCCCTCCGAGACCAGCGTTCCCAACACATCGCAAATCACCCGCGCCGCGAGCAGCGACGTTGTATCGGCCACGTCGTATGGCGGTGACACCTCGACGACTTCCATGCCGCAAAGCCCTTCGCGGGTGACGATCTGCAACATACGAAAGGCTTCCCGGGGCAACAGGCCGCCGGGTTCGGGAGTGCCGGTTCCTGGTGCGAAGGCGGGATCGATCGAGTCGATGTCGAACGACAGAAAAACGCAGGAAGCATTCTTCCATGCGATTTCGAGCGCCATTTCGCCCACACGTTCGAGTCCGTAACGGTCGATATCGGTCATGGTGATCGAGGTGGCACCGCGCTCGCGAGCGTTTTTCACGCCATAGCGCGAGCCATTCCAGCCGCCGATGCCGATCTGCACCAGGTTGACCGGCGGCGCGTTCGGGATGTTGGTGGCGTGGAAGAACGGTGTCCCGTGCATGCGCTCATCGATGTTGAACTCGGACATATCGGTATGCCGGTCGAAGTGGATGATGCCGATGGTCCCATCCACAAACGGCGCCAGGCCGCGGATGTCGGGATAGCCAATGGCATGGTCGCCCCCCAGCACGACCGGGAACGTGGCGTGCTCGTGCAGATAGGCGACGCCTTTATCGATTTGATCGAACGACTTCTCGATATTAGCCGGGATAACCGTAATATTGCCGGCATCGACCATGTCCAGCGATTCGATGAGATCGACGCCCGTCTCGAAGTTGTAGCCCGAATAGAGCGACGAAATGGAGCGGATGCCTTCTGGGCCGAACCGGGTTCCAGATCGATAGGTCGTCCCGGCATCGAGCGGCGCTCCGACGAAGACCACATCGGGACTTTCGAGCGCACCCATGTCTTCCTGGAACGGTACGCCAAGGAACGTCGTGGAAGCCGAATACTTTCCATTGAGCATGGGATTGCGGTCGAAGAGCGGGATGGTCCGGTCCTTGATCGACCAGGCCGATTCGAGACCGTTGCGCAACGATTCCTCGACCAGCTCAGTCCGCCGTTTGAACGGAATCTCCGCCTCCGCTTCGAGCATTCGGGTTCCATGCAGCTGGCTTCGTTTCATGTGCTTACCTCACAACGGATTGGCTTCAATGCCGACCCAACGCCGCGATTTGCTCGACTGCGGCAGGGTTCTCGAGCGACGTCAGGTCGCCAGTCGGCAATCCAAGATACGACGCCCGGATCACTCTGCGCATGATCTTGGCATTGCGCGTCTTGGGGAGATCGGTCACGAAGAGGACAGTCTTTGGCCGCATCGAAGCGCCGAGCTGTACGGAAATCCCCTGCCGAACCGCTTCCGACAGCTCTGGCGAGGCCACATTGCCAGGCCGCAGCACGGCAAAGACGACAATCGTTTCACCTTTAAGATCATCTGGCACGCCGATGGCAGCTGCTTCCTGCACCGCCGCATGGGCGACCGCCGCAGATTCGACCTCAGCAGGCCCAATGCGTTTGCCTGCCACTTTGAGCGTGTCATCGGAACGGCCCCGAATATACCAGAAGCCATCATCGTCGACCTCAGCCCAGTCCCCATGCATCCAGGTGCCCGGAAAGCGCGACCAATACGTTTCTAGGTAGCGTGCGTCGTCCTGCCAGAACCCGCGGGTCATTCCCACCCACGGTTGCCGAATAGCGAGCTCACCGACTGCTCCGCGCACCGGTTCACCGGTGTCATCCACCACGTCAGCGGCCATCCCCGGCACTGGTCCGCTGAATGCGCACGATCGGATCGGCTGAACGGTGACGCAACCGACGATCCCGCCGCTAGTCTCGGTACCACCGGAGTAGTTGATGATCGGCAGCTTGCTTTTGCCGATCTGCTCGAAATACCACTGCCAGGGCACTGGGTTCCACGGTTCGCCGGTGGAACCGAGAATGCGCAACGACGAGAGATCGTGCTGCTCCACCCAGTCGTTTCCTTGCGACATCAAGGCGCGAACGGCAGTGGGCGCCAGTCCGAGCACATTGACATCGTGCCGCTCGGCGATTTCCCACAATCGATCGGGATTGGGATAATCGGGTGTTCCTTCGAAGATCACAATGGTGGCTCCGAGCAGCAGTCCACCGCCAATCAGCCAGGGACCCATCATCCATCCGAGGTCGGTCAACCAGAAGATTCGCTCGCCGGCGTGGAGATCGAACATATATGCCAGATCGTGCGCCGCCTTGATCGGGAACCCCGCATGGACATGCACGGCTCCCTTGGGCTTGCCGGTCGTGCCCGACGTGTAGATGATCATGTACGGATCGTTCGCGGCGATCGCGCGACGTTCGAAATCGGCGGACACGCCTTCTATCACGTCGCCCCACCAGCGATCGCGGCCTTCCCGCATCTGAGTTGGGGCGTGGGTTTGGTCGAGGACAATGCAGTGCTCAACCGACGGCGCAACGGCCATCGCGGCGTCGGCGGTCTCCTTGAGCGGAATGAATTTTCCTCGCCGGTTGAAACCGTTCGCGGTGATCAACAGCTTGGCGCCGCAATCCCGCAGTCGGGAAGCGACGGCTTCGGCTCCATAACCGGAAAACATTGGAATGTAGATCGCGCCGATAAGCCCGCAGGCCAGCACTGCAACGACGGTTTCCGGAATCATTGGCAGAAGAATACCAATGCGGTCGCCCTTGGAGATTCCTAGGCGTTCGAGCGCGTTGGCAAACTGCCTCGTCTCATTCCTAAGCTGCTGGAAGGTCAGCGAACGCGTCTCTCCTCCGTCTCCCTCCCAGATGACAGCCAGTTCTGCTGCGGCGCCACGCTCGAAAGCGAGATCAAAGATGTTCGACACGTAGTCGAACCCGGCGCCCGGAAACCATTCCGGCCATTCTTTGCCGCGGGACATGTCGACCGGTTGCGCGTACCCGGGCTCGAATCGCAATCCCATGTCTCGCACCGCGGCGTCCCAGTACGCGCCAGGGTCCTGGGCAGACCAGTCCTGGAGTCCCTGGTACCCATCGACACGCTGCCTACGGGCAAATGCCAGAAGGCGGCTCTGTTCCAGATAGTCCTCGGTCGGAATCCAGGTAATCTCGGTTTTGACAGACATCGGTATCCGTTCGTTTCGCGTTATCGCTCGATTCGATTCGCCGCATTCTTGCGCTCCCACACCGTCCGGTCAAGGACGAAGCGATGCGGATAGACTCTTTACACACGATCGGGCGACAAAGGGTATCTCTTATGTCATTTCTTAAAAGATTTCGCAAACAACCCGAAGCGGAACCGGACGCAGCCCCGCCACCAGCCCCTGCTGTCATTTCCCGTGCCAAGGGGTTCGTTCCGCCTCCTCCGCGCGAGTCGCCGCAAACCAGCTCCGATCCTCGGGTTGAGCGACTGCTGAAACGAATCCAGCAGATAGAGGACCAGATCGAAGCGGTCGAGCGCTCCGGCGATCCCGAAAGCCCGTTTCAACAACGGATCGCCGTGCATGCCGCGGCGTTGGAAACCATAGAGCAGGAAATCATGGCCGAGACCCCGATGGGGTCGCGCACGCTGCCCTCGCTGCCGGCAACGCCGATTGCTGATATCGACGTGAAGCTGGAACCGGTTCCGCGAGTCTCATTTTCGATTGGCACGAATCACTTCTCGTATGCGGAGGAGATCGACTGGGCCGAGCGCGGAACCCAGATCGTGCGCGGAGATCTCATCGGCGACGATATCGACGTGACCGGGCTGATTCCCGATAGCGTTGCCCCCGATCTGCGGGATGAGCTCGCAGCACATCTGGATCGGTCGCTCTTCGGGTTCGCCACCGAGCTACGGGACCAGACCGTTGAGGGACGGCCGCTTCCCGAGCACGCCACGCTTGCCGATCTGGCGGTCCCGTCAATTGCGTGCGGTGACTGGGAGCTTTGGGGCGGCGTTTCGCTGCGCTGCCTGAACCACGAAACGCGACTGCGGGAGCTCAATACCGAACGGACTCGATTGCTGAACGAGCGCGGGACGGAAATCGAAGAACGGCAGCGTCAGGTCGAGGAGCTTCCGATCCAGCGGCGGCGACTCAACGAAACGATCAGCGAACTGCTCACCATCCAGGGTGAACGCTAGAGGTCCTCGGGTAGTCTTGCGGCGCCTGTTGGACGCATCCGCCCGTCGGCGATCAGCTTCTTCGCGCGATTTCGATTGAACTCCGACCAGTTGCTCTTCGCCCGCCTGGGTGTGAAACGCAGACCTCGCAGCTCATCGTCGACGCGGATTCCCTTGACATCGACCCAGCCGAAGCAAAGCGCGACATCGATCAATTCCTCGAGGGATACCGAGTAGGCTGGTGACGACTTCTTGTGGATTGAGAACCAGCATTCCGACGCAGACTGCCCGTTGAGCTCGAGCCATGCTTCGAGCTCGGGTGCTGACGCCACTA
>JBBQPB010000092.1:0-7334 GCA_038331435.1 Thermomicrobiales bacterium
CGGTCCGGCGGAATAAAGTTCGCCTTGCGAACCTCGGTCGGATCGAGCCCGCCTTCGTCGGCCACCATGTCCATCAGGCGTTCGAGATAGAAGGTCGCCTCAGGTCGGCCCGCACCGCGATACGCGCCATTGGCCATCGTGTTGGTATAGGCGCCGATCACTTCGTAGTCGACGTTCTCGATCAGGTACGGTCCGGTCGACATGACCCAGGTGCACCACGCCAGGTCGAGCGCCTTCGGATAAGCGCCTGAATCGAGCAGCACGCGGCCCTTGAGGGCAACAATTTTTCCATTCTCGTCCGCGCCGACCTCGAATTCGCTCCACTGATTGCGACCGTGGTTGGTTGCGAGGAAGTTCTCCGAGCGCGTTTCGATCCACTTCACCGGGCGATTGTGCTTGAACGCCAATGCCGTGATGACAAAATCCTCGCCATACGCACCTATCTTGCAGCCGAAACCACCGCCGACCTCCGGTGCGATGCAGCGCACCTGGTTCTGGCTCAACCCGAGCGCGTCGGCGATGGAGTTGCGATTCCAGTGCGGGGCCTGTGTGGAACTCCAAAACGTAATGCCACGGGTAATCGGATCGGGCGTGGCCAATACGGCGCGCCCTTCGATGGGAACCGGGTGGCAACGCGGCTCGCGAATCTTTACCTTCACCTTGATCGCCGCCGTGGCCATGGCCCCTTCCGGATCGCCATGGACGCTCGCCTCACGCACGCTGATGTTGTTCGTGACCTTGCTGTAAAGCTGGGGCGCGCCGTCCTTGATCGCTTCGTACGGATCGATGACGGCTTCGAGTTCCTCGTAGTCGATCTCCACCAGCTCGGCGGCATCCTGCGCGGTCTCCACCGAATCGGCGACAACGACCGCGATCGGATCGCCGATGTAGCGCACCTTTCCGGTCGCCAGCGGTTGCACCTTCGGCACGTAGATCTCGCCGTCGCCAAGCTCTTCTGAATCGTAGACCTCCAGCGCGGTATCGCCGGCCGGTTCGAAGCCATAGAAGTCCTTGAGGATGGACCGTAGCTCTTCGCCGTCCATCACATCGAGCACGCCCGGCATCGCCAGTGCGGCCGATTTGTCGATTCCCTTGATCTTGGCGTGAGCATAAGAGCTGCGCACGAAAACTGCGTGCGTCATCCCGCTCAGCTTGATGTCATCGACGTAGGTGGAAGAGCCAGTGATCAGACGCGGATCTTCCTTGCGTTTGACCGATGCGCCAACATAACTACTGAGCACCATGGTTGCGAACTCCTGCGTTCTTCATCCATCGGACCGATTGGATTCGGTTTCGTATCTTTTAATTGTAGCCGGACTCGGGGGGCGAAGATCGCTTGTCGCACGTGACCTGCACTTTCTCCTGGTTCAGCGTCATCGCCAGGCAGGCCCTTGCGGCCAGCCCGGACCTCCACCTATGCGTCCTCAACCGCACCGTTCTCGTTCAACCTGCGGAGTGCCGCGATCAGCGATGGGAGCGCACCAAGATATCGCGTGACTTTGCCATCGGTCAGGCCGGCATTGATCGCAGGGTCGAGATGATCGAGCAGATCACAGAGCTTGACCGAAATCGCCAATCGGTCGTCTGAATTGGCCACGACCGACACGTAGTCCTCATATGGCTCGGGGCCGCGCGTCAAGAGCTGGATCGCATCCAGCTCTTCTTCGGTCACACCCGCTGCGCGCAGCTCCTGAAGCGTCACATCCGAGTCCTCCAGCATGTCATGGAGCAACCCAACGGTCGCATACGATGGCCCTTGCCGGCTGGCCAGCGTTCCCACGCGGTTGGAATGTTCGAACTTGTCTTCCGGCAACTTCGCGCGAGCTAGCTGAAGTTGATCCGTATCGAACCCTGACTCCATGGAACCCTCCTCACGTTTGCTTGTTGGCACATGCCTTTTGTCCATTGGCCAACTCCAGTACCATCTCACCACAACGAATCGCATCATCCGGGGACAATGTTGTCTATGGGAACACTCGACGGAATTCGTGTACTCGATCTCAGCCGCGCGCTGGCCGGCCCCTACGCCGCTATGCATCTGGGCGACATGGGCGCCGATGTCATCAAGGTTGAGGATCCCGGCGCAGGCGACACCACGCGTGGCTTCCCCCCGCTCTGGAATGGGGAATCGACCTATTACATGTCGACCAACCGCAACAAGCGCGGGATGATCCTCGATCTCAATTCCGAACAGGGCCGCGAGATCGCCCTGGCGTTGGCGCTACGCTCGGACATCGTGATCGAAAATTTTCGTGTCGGTCAGATGGAAAAGTGGGGGCTCGGCTGGGAGAAGCTGCATGAGCTCAATCCTCGCCTCATCTATTGTGCCATCTCAGCCGTCGGTCGCGAAGGTCCAGACAAGGACCGCATCGGAGTTGATCTCCTGATCCAGGCGTATTCTGGCCTGATGAGCATTACCGGGGAAGCTGACGGCGAGCCGGTGCGCACTGGCACGTCTGTGGTCGATCTTAGCGCTGGCGCAACCGCGCTGAGCGGCATCCTGGCCGCGCTCTATCACCGCGAGCGAACGGGCGAAGGACAGCGCATCGATGTCTCGCTGCTCGGCACCACCATCGCCTGGATGACCTATCACGCGGTTGCCTACTTCGCGACCGGCAAGATTCCCGGTCTGACGGGATCGCACCATCCATCGGTTTCACCCTACGGTGGTTATCCAACCGGCGACGGATTTCTGGTTGTTGCGATCGCGTTCGACAACCACTGGGCGCGCTTCTGCGAGCTGGTGGGACATCCGGAGTTCGTAGAGGATCCGCGTTTTGCCCGCAATCCCGACCGGGTTGCCAATCGGGCCGAGCTCGACCTGATCATGGCCGAAATCCTGGCGCCGAAGGGAGCGGTCGAATGGGCCGCCATGATGGACGCCGCGGGAATTCCCTGCAGCCCCATTCACGATCTGGCCCAAGCGCTTGATCTGCCGCAAGTCGCCTATCAGGAATACGTCGCCGCAGTTCCCCACCCCGACATCCCCGATCTGCGTATGCCGGGTATTCCGCTGCGATTCTCCGCGACCCCAAGCTCGATCACCCGTCATCCTCCGAAGCATGGCGAACACACCGCCGAGATCCTGGCGGAGTTGGGATACACCGACGACAAGTAGCGTCGCCATTTATGGCGGCCCGGTGCTTGGTGGAACACCAGGCGCGATGAATCGCGACGCTACGGGTTCGGCCCCTAGAGGCCGCCGGCTTTGACGATCCGCTCGTGGTGGGGCTCGTTCTTCAAGCCGCCCAGCCATTCGATAGGCTGGAGAATGATGCCAAACGCACTCTTCGGTGAGATCAGCGCTTCCTTGCGGATACCGTCCAGGGTCCGTTCGGCTGAGACGCGGCCACCCAACTCTTTCGCGTTGGCCAGGAATTCGTCCAGATCGTCGACTTCGACGCCGACATGCTGGATGCCCTCGCCCCGCTTTTCAATGTGCTGGGTTACGAAGCTTCCCGGGGTGGTTCCTTCCAGCATGGTGATCAGGCTCTCGCCCATCAGGAAATACGCGACGATGTATTCCATCTCGACGTTTTCCTTCTGGCCGAGATAGCGCGCGCCATAGACCTGCTCGAACCAGAGTCGAGATTCGTCGATGCTCTTCACGGCAATCGCGACGTGATCGATCTTCTTTACTGCTGCCAATCCATACTCCTCCATATTGCCACGATGTTCGATTAGCCGATTCTAGGCCAGAACTGATCTCTGGATCGATGCTTTTGAAGGCGCGAACCAGCCATTCGCGCTGCAAGAGTTCGGAATCATGAAGTACCATCCCTAGTGGATGCATCTCAACAAAATCGGCGGACGGGCGGGTCCGGATTAGTAGCACAAGGAGACCCCAGACGTGTCGAACGATAAATCGCGGCTTTCCGGGCGGGACTACGACCGCAAGATGTACACGTACTTCAATTCTTTGCAGCAGCAGAGCGTGTCGCGGCGCGGATTGATGAAAGCTGGTGCAGGTCTTGTCGGGGCGGGCGCGATGATGGCAGCCCTGCCATCGATTCTTCCCGGCGTAGGTGTGCTGGCTCAGGAAGGTGAGACGCTCACCTTCGGGCTTGAGTCCGATCCGCGCGGGGTCGAGCCGGCGCTCGGTTACGACTTCACTGCCAACGTGGTCATCTGCAACATCACCGAGGGTCCGACGATGGTCGATACCACCGGCGCGTTGCAGCCCCTGCTGGCGGAAAGCGTCGAGCAGCCCGATCAACTCACCTACATTTACAACCTGCGTCCGGGTGTGAAATTTCACGACGGAACTGAATTAGCCGCTGCCGATGTGATTGCCACGATCGAGCGTGTGCGCAACCCAGCCATCGCCTCGCCGATGGCCTGGATGTACGACGCCACCGAATCGATCGAAGCCACTGGCGACCTGCAGGTTACGATCAAACTGACCGAGCCCTCGGGCACTTTCCAGTATGTTTCGTCCACAACGGCCATGCATGTCATGCCAAAGTCGTTGATCGACTCGACCATCGATACCCCGACCCAGAGCCCAATTGGCACCGGACCATACAAATTCGACTCCTGGGCGGCCGGCAGCGAGATCACGCTGCAAAAGAACGACGAGTATTGGCAGGACGGGAAGCCCTACTTCCAGACCGCCATCTTCAAGATCATCACCGATCCTACCACCCGCACCGCAGGTCTGAGCACAGGCGAGCTGCAGATGGTGCGCGATATCCAGCCAGACCAGCTTGCGGTCGTTCAGGGCATCGAAAACGTCGAGCTGCTCGAAGTCATTGGGTACAGCTGCGAGATGGTCGTCATGCGCAACGACCAGGAGCCGTTCAACGACGCCAACGTCCGCAAGGCGGTCAGTATGGCGATCGACGTGCAATCCATTCTCGAAAACCTCTATCTCGGCGCTGCGGTGCAGGCAAACTCGACCACCGTCCCCCCGACCATGCCTGGCTCCGCCTCTGAGGAGCTCACGCCGGTTACATTTGACGTCGAAGGCGCCAAGGCCGCACTGGCCGAATCCGCTTACCCGGATGGCTTCGACACCAAGCTGTTAGTCGATTCCGAGAGCACGTTGCGCGTGGCAGAGGCGCAAGCCATTCAGCAGATGTTGCTAGAGATCGGCGTCAACGTCGAGATCGACCAGGTTCCGAATGCCGACCGCATCACCGCTTTCCAAACTGGTGACTACGAAGGCATGGCGTTCCACGAGTGGGGCGCCGACTTCCCAGACGCCAATGGCATGCTGCTGCCGCTCTTCCTTTCCACCAGCGTGCCCCCGCAGAATAACCAGTCGTATTACAGCAATCCGGATGCGGATGCCCTGATGAGTGGCGCAGAGGCGGAAGGCGACCCTGAAAAGCGAACCCAGATGCTCATCGACGCCCAGAAGCTCATCGCGGCCGACATGCCAATAATCTGGCTCGACCACAACAAGTGGTTCATGGCCATGGACAAGAGCTTGACGGGCTACACCATGCACCCGCTCTTCTACTGGGACGCCTTCCTGCGCGATCTCAAGAAGGCCGAATAACGGCTATCGATCTGACGAGCGCCCGGAGTCGACGATGATCCGGGCGCTCGTTTCGTTCCAGAACGAGATTCTGAATGGCGCGTCTCATCGTCAGCCGGTTGGCAACCCTCATTCCGCTCATGCTGATCGCCACGTCGATCGTTTTTTTTCTCGTGCGTTTCGTACCGGGAGACCCGGTGCGCATCATGGTCGGTGGCCAGCGCATTAGCGAACAAAACGTCCAGAGTATCCGCGAGCAGTACCGGCTCGACAAACCGGTGCTGGTGCAATATGGCTACTGGCTCGACGATCTGGCCCATGGCAGTCTGGGGAATTCCTTCCGTCAACGCGCCCCGGTCCGCGACCTCGTGCTCGAACGACTGCCGATCACGCTCAAGCTCGCGACGTACGCTTTTGTACTCTCGATGATCGTATCGATCCCGCTCGGGATTCTGTCAGCGCTCCGGCGCAATTCCTGGGTCGATGTCGGGGCGTCGTTTTTCAGCTTGATCGGCGCCTCGTCTCCAGTGTTTTTCACCTCGATCCTCTTGATCCTCATCTTTGGCTACAAGCTCCGGTGGATGCCCGCCCTGGGTCAGGGCGACGGCGGATTGGACACCTTCAAACATCTGACACTGCCAGCTATCGCGCTCGGTCTTTCGCTAGCGGCAATCACCACCCGCATCACCCGCAACGGCATGATCGAAGCGCTCTCGCAAGACTATATGGTCACCGCACGAGCCAAAGGGCTCTCTCCGCGCTCGATCGTCTTCAAGCACGCGCTGCGCAATGCGCTCATCCCGATCGTGACGGTGGCCGCGCTCCAGTTCGGATTCCTGTTGGCGGGTACGGTACTGGTGGAATACACCTTCGGGATCGGCGGGCTCGGGTCGTTGTTGGTCGATTCCGTTCAGCGGCGTGACTACCCGGTGGTGCAGGGCGCCACCGTGTTTATCGCGATCGCCTTCATCATCTTGAACTTGACCGTCGATATTCTCTACGCGCTCATCGACCCCCGGATCAAATACTAATGTCCGCGATTGCCACCGAACTCAGCCCCGAGCTGGAACCACTTGCCGATTCACCATCGTCCTGGAATACCTTTTTCTGGAAATTTCGCCGCAACCGCAAGGCGGTCGTCGGCGCGTTCATTATCGGTTTCCTGCTTATTCTCATGATTTTTGCACCCTGGCTGGCTCCAAAAAACCCACTCCATGGCGAGCTCAGTTCGTCGTTGGCAGCTCCCGGTGGAGACTTCCTCCTCGGCGCCGACCGCAATGGCCGCGATGTGCTGAGCCGCCTGATCTGGGGAAGCCGGACCGCGCTCGGAGGCGCGTTTGCGGTTGTGCTTATCAGCGAGTTGATCGGAGTGCCGCTGGGAATCATTGCCGGCTATCGGGGCGGCTGGTTCGACACAGCGGTCATGCGCGTGCTCGACATCATGCTCGCCTTCCCCCCGCTGCTCCTGTCGCTGGCGATCGTAGCTGCCTTTGGTCCGTCGTTGAAGAATGTCGTGATTTCGCTGGGCGTGCTCTATGTCCCCTTCATCGCCCGGGTGGTGCGCGGGGTCACGCTGGTGCAACGCGAGATGACCTATTCCGAAGCGGCCAAAGCGATGGGGTATCCGAAACACCGAATCATTTTCCGGCACATTCTGCCGAACTGCATCGGGCCGATCATCGTCGTCTCCACGCTCGATCTGGCCTACGCCATGCTCGATCTCGCCGCGCTCTCCTTTCTCGGATTAGGGGTACAACCGCCCACTCCTGACTGGGGCGCCATGCTCTCCGAAGGCCAGGGCGTGCTCCTGACATCACCACATTTGTCGCTGGCAGCCGGTTTCATGATTCTA
>JBBQPB010000093.1:0-7278 GCA_038331435.1 Thermomicrobiales bacterium
CCACGCAGGACAGCCGACATCTTTCCCATCTCGCGCATCGGAGCGCCGCAGACGGGACAATCTCCATTTTCGGAGTCGGAGTGTGAGAAGCTGCGGCGACATGGGTCGCACCAGAGAAAGGTCTTTGGATTAGTGGTGTCAATCATATCCCAACTTTACCCGAACGGGAGTTCATGCAAAGAGCCGGCGGTCGTACGACCGCCGGCTCTCAGTTTGTGCCGAATGAAACTGTTGCCCTATTCGCGAATACCGCGTTCCTCATGCGCCCGCAAGCCGCCTCCACGCCCCACATTGGCTGCGGATTGCACTTCTCCGGCTCTGTCAGCCCAACGCTGAATTAAAAACGTAATAAAGATGCCGCCGAGCATGAGCAGGATCGCGGAAACAACTTCCACGGTGTCTGCCAGGACTCCGAAATCCTCACCAAGATTGCTGACGCGAATGTCGCCAAGCTGTCGAATCAGGTCGCCCATCGTTGCTCTCCCTTCGGCCCCAACCTAGGACACCGTCAGTGTGCCGACCATGCCGGCGTCTTTATGTCCCGGAATGCTGCAGTAGTACTCGTAGGTCCCAGCCGGCGCGTTGATACTCACTTGACCGCTTTCGCCAGGGTTGAGTGTCACATTCACTCCGAGGGCGTCTATCGTGAAGTCGTGCACGGCAGCGCCTTCGTTGACGAGATCGATGGTTACCGCAGTATCGGCCGGAGCGGCGAGATCTGTCGGGTCGAAAAAGATGTCGTGCATCGTGACCGTTCCGGCCACGGCCTCACCACCTGCATCATCGGCGGCTGCCGGGCTGGCGACTACAGCTGGCGCTTCTGTCGCTGCTGGGGCAGCGCCCGGAGGAGGCGTGGGATAACCGCCACTCTCTTCGATAGCCGTGTTGTACGTCTCGTTCCAATCTCCATGTTGTATGAAAATGACGAGTTCATTGATCTGTTCATCGTTTAGCGGGCCCCCCAGGGACGCGGCAAACGCCGGCATGCGATAGGTGCCATCCGGGTTCTTGAGCCCGTTGTAGATCGTGCTATGAATGATCGTTTCACGCCCAGTGACGCCTCCCGCGACGGGAGTCCCTTGCGAGTTAATGCCTTGCTGATTGAGCGACGTGTTGACTCCACCCAGGGCAGCGCCGATGCGACCGCTGCCTGAGACGCCCGGCTCGGTGTAGCCCTGACCGGCAGGACCGTGGCACGGGAGACAAAGCGAAATGAACGTCTCGCGCCCACGCGTGATCGCGATTTCCTGTTGCTCTGCGGCTTCGGCATTGATGCGATTGCTTTCGTCACCCAAGTAGAGGAAGAGCACCGTTGATAGCGCTACTAACCCCACTATGACGACGGTCGCCATCCGTTGAACCGATCCCACTCGCTCGTTCTCCTTGCGTTCTACCGCGGTAATAGACCGCAGCCGGTCAGTAAGCCCTGGCCTCTAGCCAGACTACGGATACGGAACGGCTTGATCCTGATTGAAATCGTGCCGGGTCGTCGGTGCGCCGGTGTTGACTTCGACGTCGCCGGTTGGCGATACAGTGATTGGGAAATAGTCGAGCGGGCGAGGGGCCGGACCACTCTCCTTGACGCCATTTTCGAAAAAGATCGAACCGTGGCAGGGGCAATGGAAACGGTCCTCACCGGGCACCCACGGTACCGTGCAACCGAGGTGGGTGCACTTCCAGTAGAGCGCCATGAGTCCTTCTTCGAGATTCACCAGATAGAACTTGCCCGGTGTGTACGTAAAGGGCTGGTCGCCAGTGGCCGGGATATCCGACGCCGCCACGGTGAGGACACTACCAAATGCACCGATCTTGTTCGGCCAGAAGAAGCGCACGAAGCCAGCGCCTAATTGGCTGAGCACGATCACGATCGCCGCAAGAGTTGCGTTGCGCACGAAATTGCGCCGCGAGACAACGTTATTGATGGCTTTCGGAACACTGCTCAGGTGCCCAAAGGCCCAAACGGCTGATCCCGCGGCCACACCTACGATGGCTCCCATCCCGCTGCGTTTCACCGACTACTTCTCTCCTCTGTTCAGCTGCCGACGTTTAGGTCTACGAACCGCCGCTTCGGCTTTCTGATTAATGATGGGTAAGCGGCAGATTCCAGGGCCATGTCAGATCCTGACCGATCCCCCGAAATGACGTGCCGAAGAGCGTCAGCACCCAGAAGCCAACGAAAAAGCCAGTAAAGAGCGCAATGATCATCTCGCGGCGAGTGGGTTTGAAGATGACGTGTACCAGAATCATGAGCGTTGCGATACCACCAAGTATCACCATCCCAGGAAGGATGACCTCGGTGAATTCACGGGGAGCCCCACGCTCGTTCAGCCACCTGCCGATGCCAAAGACAGTGCCACGTCCGCGCCACTCATCGAGAAGAATCAACCCGACAATCGTTACGATGGTGAAGACTGTCGAGAAACCGATAATCTTTCGGCCCTTCGCCGACGTGCCGAGGATGCCGACTCCCAGTGGACTGCGATCGACATAGGGGATCGCCGCAATGGCCGCCAGAGTCAACGATGGCACGATCACCCCAGCCAGACCTGGATCCATATGCAAGAGCAATTCTTGCATGTTCAGGAAATACCAGGGCGCTTTCGATGGATTCGGCGTGCGGTTTGGATTGGCACGGTCGAGCAACGGCGCATTGATAAAGACAGACAAGAAGGTCAAGAGTACCAGGAACACCGTCGCGCAAACCGCCTCAACAACGACCAGCGACGGCCAAACCATCACTTCATCGTCAGCCAGGTCAGTCGGCCGAGCTAACGCGCGACCACGCACTAGCTCGAGCAACTTCTGTCGCTTCGCTTCATCGATTTGATTCTGGGGCTGTGTCGGTTGGCCCTGCACCAGTTCCGCCATTTCGCCTGCTCCCGTTGGTCTTTTACCTACTCGACTGCTCGTTTGGGGTGGCCGCTGCTACAGCGGACCGGAAATACCACCGTCCTTGCGGATCCGCCAGAAATGAACGGCCATCAGGAACGCGGCGATTAACGGAAGGAAAATGACATGCAACGTGTAGAAGCGAATGAGGGTCGGCTGGCCGATCTCCTTACCGCCCTTGAGCATGAAGTCGATCTTCGGGCCGAGAATCGGAGCCGATCCACCGATCTGTGTGCCGACGGTGATTGCCCAGTAGGCCAGTTGGTCCCATGGCAGAAGGTACCCGGTGAACGACAGGAGAAAGGTAGTGACGAGCAGGAGCACGCCGATTACCCAGTTGAATTCACGCGGTGGTTTGTATGAACCGGTGTAAAAAACGCGTCCCATATGCAGGAAAACGGCGATCACCATGCCTTGCGCGGACCAGCGATGCATGTTGCGCATGAGTTGGCCGAAGGTGACGCTGGCTTCGATGTCTTTCATGCTCTGATACGCCAGATCCGACGATGGGACGTAATAGAACATGAGGAGCACGCCGGTCAAGACGAGCACCAGGAACATGAAGAAGGAAAGCCCACCCAGACAGAAGGTATACGTCACCTTGGTGGCGTACCGCTTGATTTTGACGGGATGGATATGCAAAAAAACGCTGCTGGCAACGATCAGCGCTTGATTGCGCTGATTGTCCGGATAGCCATGACGAACGACCGAACGCCAAACCGAAGAACTGGTTATGCGATCGGCAAGCGTTTGCTCGCGTCTCATGTGGTGCCCTCCTTCTGGGGAGATCCCCTACCCGGGACGTTTTCTGACCGATCCCGCGGTTCGTCTTTCCTGACTTGCCGCCGCCCCGGATTTGCATCCATCGGCGTTTCGGTCATCGCCATTGTTGCCGATTTGGCCAGACCGTGCCTCCGAACATGAGGCCGATCGAATGCTTCTCGCATCGACACGGTTCTCGCCGTCGGTAGTGGGCGCGACAGGACTCGAACCTGTGACCTCACGGATGTGAACCGTGCGCTCTAACCAACTGAGCTACGCGCCCATTTCGGCGTCGCGATTCTACCACAGCGATCGCCGATTTCTGTCGATTTTCAGCTACTCGCCAGGCAGGCTGCCGGATCGACTTCTACAGCAGCGCCACACACTCAACTTCGACCAGGACTCCGAGTGGAAGTTTGGCGACCTGGACGGTGGAACGGGCTGGAGGTTCGGAATCGAAGTATTTCGCGTAGATGCCATTGAAGGTGGAGAAATCGTTCAAATCAGCCAGGAAACAGGTCGTTTTGACCGCCTGATCGAGCGAGGAGCCAGATGCCGCAAGCACCGCTTTCAGGTTTTCCATAACCTGCGTTGCCTGTTCGACAATTGCGCCATCGACCACCTTGGCCGTCGCCGGATCAACCGGAATCACCCCAGATGTAAAGATGAAACCGTTCGCCTTGATCGCCTGGGAATATGGTCCGATGGCTGCCGGCGCCGTATCGGTCGATACAATTTCCTTACTCATCTCGTTTCCTTTCGAACTTGGCTATGTTTCACCAATTCAGGTCAATTGTCGAAGAAATCTCGTTCACTGGCATCGAGATATCGCCGCGCTTCGTCGACCCGGAATTCGATGCCGATACCGGGTCGGTCCCAAACCTGAATATGGCTATCGACGACTAGCGGATCTGGCAGGCCTTCGACAATATCGAACCACCAGGATGGATTCGCGGTCGGCAGCTCGAATCCAATGTAATTGCCAGGCATCGTGGCGCTGACCTGCACGAGGGCAGCCAATCCGAAGAGACCATCTCCAGTGCCGTGAGGCGCCATCAGGATTCCATGCAGATCGGCGTACTCGGCGATCCACTTCAACTCGGCGATGCCACCGACGTCACATGGATCGGGTCCGACGATGTTGACCGCCTTTCCTTCTATAAGCTCTTTGAAGCTCTGGCGCAAATAAAGCTGTTCGCCCGTATGAATGGGAATACTGGTTTGCGTCGTCACTTCACGGTAGAGATCCGCGCCCGGCCATGGCGTGTAGTCCCCGGTGAGCAGGTCCTCCATCCACATGGGATTGAGCGGTTCCAGCACACGCGCAAGCCGGATGGCATCTGGCACGGAGAAACCTGGCCCGCAATCGAGCGCAAGACCGATGTCGGGTCCAAGCGCTTCTCGCATGGCAGCCACGCAGTCGAACACATGCGCGACGCCGCGTTCACTGAGCGTTCCCGCGACCGGCCAGCCATGGTTCCATTCGCTGAGCATGTCGCTGAGCAGAAATCCGGGCTCGCGTTTCATGCCACCGTGGAAAGCAATGCCCTGTTTGACGAATCGAAACCCCTGCGGCAGTGATTTCATCCAGGCGCCAATGGCGGCGAATCCGTCCGGCGTGTACGACTCGAGAGGCATGCGCAGCGCTCCGTTGTAGACGAGCACACGGTCCCGGACCTTGCCTCCGAGTAACTTATACACCGGGAGGCCGGCAGCTTTACCGGCGATGTCCCAAAGCGCCATTTCGACCATGCTCACGGGAGTGCCCCACGGTTTGGCAGCACCGCGCTGACGAATTCTGCGCACCACCCGCTCGACGTCGGTAGGGTCCTGGCCAACGACAAGCTCCTTGAGGCGAAGAATGGGATCTTTCAGATATGGCTTGGCAGTTTCTCCCTGGCTGAATCCGTTGATTCCTTCATCGGTCGCGATTCGCAACACGAGATGGCTCCCGATGGTGGCGCATTTCAGGTCAGTGATCTTCATCGACTCCCCTTTCCCACTCGATCCGATTTCCAGTTGTTTGTCAGCGAACTGTGCCACGGTTACCCTGGACGAGCTACGGTTCATGCGAACGAGTGCGCAACCAATTCACACTGTGACATTGCGGAAAATTGAATTTGCCGCCCCACCGCATTTATGATTCGGTTTCCGGCGATCCACTCGCCCTTGTTCTGCTCGCAGCGAAAAAGGATGGTCCTCGCGACGGCCTATGAGTATTTCCCTAAAAGGTCTCACCGCCAGGAAAGCCGATTTCAAAGAAGCGAGTAGCATTTCTTCCTCCCGCAATGTGCACCACATCGCACGCGTGCTGAGCTCGCTCTTCTTTGGAGCGCTATTGTTGGTCGGCGCCGCAATCATCGGCCTTCTCCTCTACGGCGTCTCGCATTCGAACCAGATCTATGAGGGCGTCTCGATCGGCGGTATCGAGGTGGGCGGCATGTCACGATCAGAAGCGCGTGTCGCGGTGACCGACACTTTTTCTCAAGCCGCATCCAGTCCCGTTCTGCTCGTCAGCAATGACAAGAAGTTCTATTTCAATCCTTACGATTCGGGAATCCATGTCGACACCGAGGCGTCGCTCAATGCAGCGTTGGCGTATGGCCGTTCTGGGTCGATCTGGTCCCGCACTCAGGATTGGGCGGGCGCGTTGCTGCAGGGTCATGACGTGCCGATGCAACTGGAGCTCGACACCGCGAAGATCGACGCGACGTTGCAGGGAGCAGCAAACCAGCTCGTGCGAGATCCGCAACCGGCCTATTTAACGTACGACTCTTCCGGCCAACCAACGGTCGTGCCAGAGCTGCCGGGCATTGTCTTCGACACGGTATCCACTCGCGAGCAGATAATTCAGCGGGTACGCGACCGCTCCAGCGAATCGGTCACTCTGGCGACCAACATTCAACAAGCTGACACGACGGTAGAGGATTTGCAAACCGGGGTTGCGCAAATCGAAACCGTTATGCAGGCTCCGCTGGTCATTGGTGGTCCGGATACTTCCTGGAGTATCGATCCAGCCCAAATGCAGTCGCTGCTTTCCTTTACGAAAGGCGATGAGACGATCGATGTCGATCGCGCCGGGGTCGAGGCCTTTGTGGCACAGATTGCGGAATCGGTCGACCAGCGCGCAAAGGATGCTGGCATCACGGTCGATGACAATGGCAAGTTGGCCGCACTGCCGGGACAACCAGCCATTTCGGTGGATCAAGGCGCGACGGCAGATTCCGTGGTTGCCGCCTTGCAGAACGGGAATCACAGCGTCGACCTGGTGTACACCACCACCGCTCAAGGAATTACAGACGAAGTTGCAGCAGCAGCAGCCGAGCGCGGCGAAACGCTGCTGGACACCGGCGTCACGGTGACCTGGGACGGTGGGTCGATAGAGCTCGGCCGCACGGATCTGCTCAAAGCGCTCACCGTCAAAATTCGGGACGGGCAAGAAAACCCCTTTGTCTTCGGTTTCGATGGCAACAGCTTCGAGCAAGCGCTCGCGCAAACCTTCAAGAACATCACTGTTCCAGTAAAGGAACCGCGGCTACGGCTGGTCGACGGCAAAATCGTCCCCGAGCAAAAGGGGGAAAGCGGAAAGGCGGTCGATGTTGATGCATCGATCGCGGCCATCGTAGC
>JBBQPB010000094.1:0-7277 GCA_038331435.1 Thermomicrobiales bacterium
GCGCCGGCAGCTTCCAGGAGCCAGAGACTGAAATTCGACGTATTGCGTGCGGTCTTGGAATCGAGAAAGCGCTGTGGGAGCCGATCGAGGTCCAGATCGCCGCGCACCTGACAGGAATAGTTGCCTTCCTGCAAGTAGGGAATGCGCTTGATGCCGCTTTTCCCTTTGAGGATGTTGCCCCAAGATTCCAAAGCAGTGAGGCCCACCGAGCTCACCACTCCCAATCCGGTCACCACGACTCGACGGCGGTTGCGGGACCGCTGGCCCCGAAGCCCGCTGCCGCAGGTTCCGCAGAACTGTTGGGAGTCGGAGACCGGAGCGCCACAAACCGGGCATGAGGTGGAGGAGGAGAGATCGAAGGTCATAGGATATTCCTGATGTGTGCGCGGTAACGGGCTGCAAATAGACGAAACCGCCGGATCGCTCGCGAGCGACGAGCACCGGCACGGAAAAATCTGGCCAAGTATAGCGGTCCACCTCGAACGTACGAGCGCCCGGCGCGGTTGAAAACCGATCTCGCCGGGCGTTCGATGCAGTGGTGTTCGCTGCCGAGGTTGGCGTCCCGTGGTCGCGAACGGTTCTGTCCACAGGACAATGGGGTGTACTGGAAGCTTTGCGCGGCGTGGGCCAGCGCAGCTGTACTGAGGTGGAAAAGAGGAGATGCGAAACAGAATGGGTGGCTAAGCCCGCTCTGTGAAATGCCTCCTGGTGCTCAAATGGGTTTCCCCCTTTCGGAATTCGCACCCTGGTCGCCCCCGAGTTTCCCCGAGTGCCCGGAAACATCCGGCGACGCTGCTGCAAACATGCCGCCGGTTACTGGAGTAAACGCGGGAATATGGAAAAAGGTTTCATCTCGGTGCCAGTAAAGTAGCGCGTACGTACGAAGTCGTCAGCGTTCAACATGACGTAACATCGAGCGCGGGCTCCGGTTCAGTCCACTGGCTGACGGGTGGTTTCAGTCGTCGACCAGAATGACGCGTTCTCCATCGAGACCATGGAGGGCGGATCCGAGCTCGAAGGCTTCGTCACGACTCATGACAACGCGAACGCTCGGTGCGCCGTCGGCTGGGCCGAAGTCGATTTGAAACTCGCCGTTGGCGAGCAACTTCACGACGACCGCGCCAATGTCGCGAACCGTCTCTTCCCCATTGAACAATTGGAGTTTCACGCGAGCACCCGCCTGCCGTCTCACCGAGATTTGTCCAGGAGAAAGTATGCGATAGGGTGCAGGTTCTGGGCGAACGATTGCGTTTCAGCCGTCGCGCTGTTCGATTTTGATCTCTTGGTCGGTCTGGTCGAAGTCGCCGCTATCCGAGCCGTTGTCGTTCGTGCTCCCGAAATCGATGTTGCCGTCGTACATCCCAACCGCATTGGCATAGCGCAGGATGCGGGATTCACCGCCGCCGGCGTACTTGCCTCCGTTCTGCTGCAGATCCTTCATGGCATCGGAGAGCTCGCCCATCTCATAGGCGGAGAGTCGGTCGCAAGGGAGGGATGGACCGCCGTCCTTGATCAGCCATTCGGTGGTCGTGTCGCCGTTGCCACCCGTTGTCTGATGCCCGGTGACGGAGCAGACCTCGGTCTGCACGAGTCCGGATGGGACGCTCCAGTCATCGGCAATCGGTTGCCCATTGGGACCGTTCAGATAGGCGGCGAAGACTGGATTGTTATGCATGACTTCCATCATCTGTTGCCAGATGGGACCGGCGCCCTGAATACCGTCGAGCTGCGGTAGTTCGGTTTCCGCGTACCCCGATTGGGTGGTTTGTCCGGTCCAGACGCCAATGGCTACATCGGTGGTGTAACCCATGGTCCAGATGTCTTTCCAATTGTCGGTGGTGCCGGACTTGGCCGCGACCGGTCGACCGAGGCGGTCGCCGGTGTCTTCGAAGAGATTGCCGCGGCCGAAGACCATGGAGCGAGCCTCGTCGTCAGTCAGAATAGAGGTGATCTGATAGGCGATCTCGGGCGAAAGAGCATGCGGCGCGTTTTGCAGCGACGTGTCACGATCGAGCTCGTACAGCACCTGACCGTTGGAATCGGTGATCTTGAGAATCGGATTGGCCGCGACGTATTTGCCCTCGTTCGCGAACGTCGCATAGACATTTGTGTGTTCCAGCAATGGGACCTCGCCCGATCCGAGCGCCAGTGAGAGCCCGTAATTCTCAGGACTTTGCGGCATGCCGGTCTTGATGCCCATACGCCGCGCAAGATCGTAGGCATGCTCGACCCCGGCATATTGGATGGCCTTCACCGCCGGGATATTGAGCGAGTTCGAAAGCGCCGTGCGCACCGGAACCGCGCCATAGGAGAGTCCGGTGTAGTTCTTCGGTTCGTAATAGGGATCGGGCGCCCCGGGCGTTTCCACCCGCATGGTGTCGTCCATCACGACGGTGGCGGGATTCCATCCGCTTTCGAAGGCGGCGGCGTAGATCACCGGTTTGATCGACGATCCCGGTTGCAAGTTGGCCAGCGCGTAATTGATCTGGCCGCCGATGGTGGGGTCGTTGAAATCGGCTGAGCCCACCATGGCCAGCACTTCCCCGGTATACGGAACCATTACCACCATGGCGGCATTGTTGCGCCGATAGGCGTTCAGGAATGGCATGTTTTCCTGAACGATGGTTTCGGCCTGGGCTTGCAGGTCGAGATCGATAGAAGTCCAGATTTGAAGACCGCCTTTGGTGAACGCGTCCTCGCCGTACTTCTCGCGCACATAATCTTTGACGTACTGCGTGAAGTGCGGAGCTCCCTGCACTTCGCTGGTGCGCGTCTGTGGCTGAAGCGGGGTGTTCCAGGCTGCGTCAGCCTCTTCCCGGGTGATGTAGTGGTACTTCACCATCTGATCCAGCACATATTGCTGGCGGATCTTCGCCTGGTCCATGCGAATGGTGGGATCGTAGAACGAGGGTGCCTGTGGCAATCCGGCCAGCAAGGAGGCCTCGGCCAGATTGAGTTCGCTGGCGTGTTTATTGAAGTACGTCTGCGCGGCTGCTTCGATGCCATACGAGCGCTGGCCATAGAAAATCTGGTTCAGGTACATCGTCATGATGTCCTGTTTGGAGAACTTCCGGTCGAGCTCGACCGCTGCGAGCGCTTCCTTGAATTTACGGGTGACCGAGATATCGAAGCCAATCTCTTCGGGATAGAGTCCGCGCGCGAGCTGCTGCGTGATGGTCGAGCCGCCGGACGAGCCATCGCCGCTGATATTGATGGTCACGCCGCGCAGGATGGCCATTGGCTCGACGCCCTGGTGACTCCAGAAGGTCGCGTCTTCGGCGGCGACCGTGGCATCGATCATGTATTGCGATACCTGATCGAGGGTGACAAAGGTGCGCCAGCCGCCGTCAGGGGCTTCGATTTCTTGTAGCAAGTTGCCATTGCGATCATAGATTCGAGAGGTCTGGAAGGTATCGACGGTCACCACGGCCGCATTCGGCAGCCCTGAGTTGACCCGACGGTAGGCTTCGACCGTGCCTCCGACGGCTGCAACGGTAGAGACCGCGGTTGCCAGCATGGTGGTGAGGAAGAGACCGAGGAAGACGAACACCCCGACCGCCACAAAGCGCTGGATCATCGCGGAATTCTGCTTCCGCCGTTTCGCGATACCGGGCAGCATATTGGGCGGCAGCTTCTTCCTGGAAGCGGCCTTGCGACGCGCGCGTTGTCCTGCCGCCATGCGGCGGGGATCGAGTTGCGATCCGGACAAGCTACTCACGACCGAGACCTTTCGAGGGAAGAAAACCGTACCGGACGCGGGGATTTCCGGCCAAAACGAGAACGCACCGGTACTCCAGAGCGTTTCGCCGCCAGATGGTAACAGCTTCGCCTGAAGAGAAGCCGACCGCGGTCAACACGCACAAGGATAGCGCTCCTTTTATTGAGCGCTGCTGGGTTCGATTTGTCGACGACCGTCTCTGTCTGCCGCCTGCCGCCAGCTAACCCAACTGGCCGGCGATCTCGTCCCGTTTGCGGCAGAGCTCGTCGACGGTGATGTGCCCGGACCGGAAGAGATCGGCCAGCACCCACAGGCGGGCCGAGGCTTCCGAAAGGACCGTCAGCTTTTTGCGCCGGTTCCCGGCGCGTCGAACCGTCATCTCGCCAGCAATTGAAAGCGCCGTAATTGAATCGAACGCGTCATGTTTGGTCACCGGTGGCGCTTCATAGGAAAGCGGCATCCGCTGGCCGCCGCTCACATCGGCATCGATCGCATCGAGCAAACGATTGACCGAATCGCCCAGGTGGCATTCGAACGCCTTGAGGGTCGCCTTGTGATGTGCAGGCGGTAGCGGCGTGCAGTTCAGGAACGCAGCCGGCGATTCCGGCTGACCAGCCCAATCGGTCGAGAGGGCGATATCGTCCAGAAACGCCCTGTCCGAGGGACCACCCGCCCACTGGGCGAGTAACACGTCTTCAACTTTCGGTGGTGCAAGCCGGCCGAGCGCGCGAATCGATCGCGACCGTATCCGGGGCGCCTCATCCATCTTCTCATCCTTCGAGCGGGGGGTAAAAGGATGGTAGCCCAAAGTGTCCGTACGTACAAGGAACGCATTCGGTTTTATGTCTCCGAGATTCCCGAATTACCGTATTGCCTTGACAGAACCTGAGCGTGCGGACCGCATTGTCCGCAAGATTGCGGCAGCCAACAGGTCGGCGCCGGCATGGTCGTTCGCGAATGTGGCACGACGGATACCATTGACATGCGAAACATCCTTTGGTTCTATTGGTGCCGCTATGAGTCCACCTAAGGAGGTCGAGGGCCACACTCGACCTGCGCCGTCCAGTAGCCGGCGCCCGTTGCTGGTCGGCCGGTCCCGTGAGTTGCTCGTGCTCCGCGCGCAGCTTCGCGAAGCGTTGGCCGGGAACGGGAGCGTCATTGTTCTTGGTGGCGAGGCCGGCATCGGCAAGTCCAGGCTTGCTGACACACTGTGCAGAGAGGCAAGCGAAGCCGGCGCGCTCGTTCTCGCCGGGCATTGCTACGACTTCACCGTGACCCCTCCGTACGGACCATGGGCCGAGCTGATCGAGCGCTACGCCGCCGGCGTCTCACAGCCGTCTCCGCTGCAGCTCACGCACGGCACCAGTCATGCCGCCCTGGTTCGCGACGTGCGTGACTTTTTCTTTGAAATTGCGGGCAACCGTCCCCTCGTGATCCTCCTGGAAGATGTTCATTGGGCGGATCCGGAGAGCCTCGATCTCTTGCGATTCGTTGCGCGCCAGCTCGCGTCGGCGCCCATTCTGCTTTTGGTCACCTATCGGAATACGGAAGTCACGCGCGCCCATCCCCTCCATCGGATCTTGCCAGTTTTGGTCCGGGAAGCCCTGGCAGTGCGCATCGATGTGTCCCCGCTTACGAATGACGATGTGCGCGCCTTGATCGACGACATCTATCGGCTCCCGGCCGAAAGCTCGAACCGATTGGCCGCTTACCTTCAACAGCGTTCAGAGGGCAACCCTTTTTTCGTCGTCGAATTGCTGCGCTCGCTGGAAGGAAGCGTCTTGTTGCCAACCGTCGATGACGGCTGGATCCTCGGCGCGCTCGAGCAAACGCGGATTCCCACCCTGCTTCGGCAGGTGATCGACCAACGACTATCGCGGTTTGGCACGGAAGCGGAAGCGCTGCTGGCCATTGCCGCGATCATCGGCGAGATTGTGACGCTCGATTTATGGGAGAACGTCAGCGGGGCCACGAGCCCCGCTTTGCTCGATCTGGTCGACCGTGCCATCGAAGCCAATGTCATGGATGCGACCGCGGATGGCACCGCCGTCCGGTTTACGCATGCGTTGATCCGGGATTCGCTCTACGACAGTGTCTTGCCACCCAGGCGACGCGCCTGGCATCGACAGATCGGTGAGGCCCTTGCCTCGCTTGGCCCCGCCGCCGACCCTGACGACGTAGCCCACCATTTCAACCAGGCGGGAGATCGGCGCGCGGTGGAATGGCTGACCCTCGCCGGGGAGCGAGCCCAACGCGCATTTGCCTGGCGGACCGCGGCGCAGCGCTTCGAATCGGCGCTCGCCCTCGTGGAGCTTGACCCAGAGGCTCAGAACGAGATTGGATGGCTGCGCTTTCGCCTTGCGCTCTTGCGCCGGTTCGAGCAGCCGGTTGCCGGAGTGGCGCTACTGAAGGCCGCGGAGCGTATCGGACAGTCCACAAACGATCGGGCGCTCGAGGCGTACGCTCGCTTCCATCTGGGGATGCTTCGATGCCAGGCGGATGATCTTCGGCAGGGAATTGCCGACGAGGAAGCGGGCATCGCCATGCTCGACGCACTATCGCTCGACGACCGCACCCGATTGTTCGCGATCAATACAACTGCCGATCCGCTGGACGCACAGAATGGCCGCGGTGAGTTGACGCTCGCGCTGGCAGAAAACGGGCGGTTTTATGCGGCGCGCGCGCTTGGCGAGCGGATCATTAGTCTGCCCGAGAACGAGACCACCGGATCGCGCGGAGATTCGTACTATGGATTGGGCTATGCATACGCGGCGCTGGGGTTGCCTGAAATGGCGAGGTCGGCATTCAGCCACGCCCGCCAGGTGTTTGCCGCTAGCGACCACCGGAGCATGGTCACGGCATCGCTCTTCGACGAGCTCGTGATGGTGACGTTGCCGTATTGGACCGATCGGCCAGGCGAGCGGTTGCGGCTCGAAACTGAGCTCGCGGAGTCGCTGGCGGCGCTGCATGAGATCGCTGACAATGGCTCGGCCCGCAATGCCCACCTGGTATCGGCAGTACTGTCCGGATCCTGGAACGAAGCGATCGATATGCTGGAGCAGAGCAGCCTGCGCTTCATGCGACGGGCCATCCCTATGTTGCTCGCCCCAGTCGCCCGCCATCGCGGCAATCCTGAGCTGGCCTGGTCGTTGATCCATCAAAGCTTTCCTGGCGGACCCGACACGCCGCTCGAAGAGTCTGCCCTAGACGTATTGCCACTCCGGTCCCTCGCTGTCGCGCTCGCGATCGACGCTGGCAACCTGGAACTGGCTCGCCGCTGGCTCGAATCGCTCGACGGGTGGCTGGATTGGAGTGGCGGCGTCGTTGGGCGAGCGGATGCGCTCCTCGGCTGGGCTGCCTATTACCAGGCTACGGACGAATTCGATGAAGCGCGAACGCGTGCGTTGCAGGCCGTGGCCGCCGCCAGCGCTCCGCGTCAGCCATTGGCGCTGCTGACCGGACACCGTCTGCTGGGTGAGCTGGATATTGCGGAGACACGGTTCATCGAAGCCGAGGCGCGGTTAGACGCGGCACTCTCCCTGGCCGAAGCGACGGGTTC
>JBBQPB010000095.1:0-7227 GCA_038331435.1 Thermomicrobiales bacterium
AGCGGCGCTCTTTTTCGTAACGGGCCAGCAGCAACATGTGCATGCCCACCCCGAGATCCAACCCGTACAGAACGAGGTACCCGATACAGAGCACCGCGATCAGGATGAACCAGAAGGTTTCCAGCGTCATGGGCGCACCTCCTCCCTTGATCCGTAGCGTCGCCATTTATGGCGACCGGTCTCTTGGACAGCCAGATCGCCATAAATGGCGACGCTACTGGTGACGGCGCGCCCAGCGTGGGTAGGGTTAGTACGCGAAGGCGAGGACATCGTCGGCTTTCTTTCGTTCGTCGTCGGTCGGTTCGTGCGCGATCAACTCCGGCATGGCCGAGGGCACGCCTCCCCGCGTGAACTTCACAATCAGGCCGGTTTCGACGATTGCCAGCAGTCCGTAGACGCCGGTCAGGGTGAGGAGGGAGAAGAGAATCTCCCCGCCTGCCACCCCGGGCGAAACCGCCGTGGCCGTGAACATGAAAACTCCTTCGATACCGGTGGGATTAGGCGCGACCACGAAGGGTTGCCGGCCCATCTCGGTAAAGATCCAGCCGGACACATTCGCAAGGAAGGGAAGCATGATCGCCGCGGCCGCCGCCCACATCAGCCAGCGCGCGGCCGGCACGGTTCCCTTGCGGGTCAGCCACCAAACCAGCACGGCGCCCAGGGTGGCAATCGCCCCCAGTCCGATCATGGATCGGAAACCCCAGTAGGTCACCCACATGAGCGGGATGTACTGAATCTCCTGCCCGGCGCGCTCGCCCAGGCGGGGATCGTCGGGCAGGTACCTGCCGAATTCTTCCTGATACCGAGGAACCAGCTGGGTCACGCCCAGCACCGGAGTATCGAAATCTCCATGCGCCAGGAACGAGAGCATGCCGGGAATCGCGATCAGCGTGCGCACATCGTCACAGCTATTCGAGGCCGGGTTGCCGATGGTCAGCAGCGAGAGCTCGGTGCCGGAGTCGCAAGCGCCCTCAGCCGAGGCCATCTTGAGCGGTTGTTGCTGAAACATCAATTTGCCCTGCCGGTCGCCGGTGACGACCACCGCGATTCCCGCCAGCAGCGCGATCGCCACACCGGTGCGCAAGGAACTGAGCCAAACCGCGTGATCGGTCTTGTCGCGTCCAGGGATTTTCGGTTGATCGCCGACCACCACTCTGCCGTCTGGTCCAACCGTATCCACGCCATCGGCCCGACGTCGCCAGAGGTGATACCAGCTGATCCCGATCAGGAGCGCTCCGCCCACCATGAACGACCCGGCGATGACATGCGGGAAGGCGATCAGCGCGGTGTTGTTCGTGAAAACCGCCCAGGCGTCGTTCATACGCGGACGACCGTCGACCAGCTCGATGCCGACCGGATGCTGCATCCACGAGTTGGCGACAATGATGAAATAGGCCGAGAAGATCGCCCCGATCACTGCCGCCCAGATGACCGCGAGATGGGCTCCTTTCGGTAACCGATCCCAGCCGAAGATCCAGAGTCCCAGGAAGGTCGATTCCACGAAAAAGGCGAGCAGCGCCTCCATCGCCAGGGGAGCGCCAAAGACATCGCCCACGAAACGGCTGTATTCACTCCAGGCCATGCCGAACTGGAATTCCTGCACGATGCCGGTGGCCACACCCATGATGAAGTTGATGAGGAAAATCTTTCCCCAGAACTTGGTCATGCGCAGATAGCGCTCGTCGCCGGTGCGATACCATTTTGTCTGAAACCAGGCGACGAGGGGGCCGAGACCGAGCGTCAACGGAACCATGAAGAAGTGGTAGACCGTTGTGATCCCGAATTGCCATCGCGCGATGTCGAGGGGGTCCATCGACGCTCCGTTGTGGATTGCCCGCGCCGATTGAATCGGGCGGCGCGGACCCGCGGGCGAAGCCGCGCACTGCTTCTTCTATTGTAGTGGGGCCGTTGTTCCGAAGTTGTAGATCGAAAACTCAGGATTTTGCTGCGTCAGGCTGCCGTATCGCCAGAACCCTTATCCCTACAGCTTCGGTCCACATCGTCTACTGACGGGCTTTGCGCTCGCGGCCATAGATGAGGAGCATGACCAGCACGATCAGGCCGAAGAGGATCTGTTGATCGGCGCGTGGGCGATTTTCGATAGAGAGCAGATTGGTGAGCAGGGTGATGATGATCGCACCGGCAATCGTCCCGGCATAGCCGCCTGAGCCGCCCAGAATCGAGGTTCCGCCCACCACTACTGCCGCGATCGACGGCAACACATAGGGATCGCCCATGCGGAAATAGCTCTGGTTGGAATAGCCGGTCAGTAAGAGCGCCGTTATCCCTGCGAAGAAGCCTGAGAGGGCGTAGCAGATCACCAGTGTGCGCTGGACTGGCACACCGGAGAGATACGCCGCTTTCACGTTGTTGCCGATCGCGTAAATGTTGGCTCCCAGGGTGGTGCGCCGCAACATGAAGATGACCGCGACGCTGATGATTGCCCAGAGAATGAGCGCCCAGGGAACGCCGAAGATGCGCTTGTTGGCCAGGGTGATGATCACGTCCGGCGCGGTCCCCTGTGGGGTGCCTTTCGTGTAGTACGTCGTCAAGCCCAGCAAAACCGTGTTCATGCCAAGGGTCATGACGAGTGGGGGAATGCGCAGGTAGGCGACGCCCAGACCATTGATGACCCCGAAGAACGTTGCCGCCATCACCGCCGCCAGGATAGCCCAGGTCACGGCGCCGAAGGTGTTCTCGTTGCCCGCCAGCTTGGTGAGCATGATGGCGGAAAAGTTAATGTTCCAAGCGACCGAGAGATCAATGCCGCCGGTGAGAATCAGGATCGTCTGCCCTGCCGCCACCACGCCGAGGAAGGAGGCCAACACCAGCTGTTGCCGCATATTGCCGGCGCTGATGAAGTTTGGATGCCGAATCCAGCCGATTAACAGGATGACCAGGATCATTCCATACGAGATGATCAGCGCTTTGTGCTTGCTCCAGAGCGTGTTGCTCTGGAGACGGTCGCGAACCGTGGAGGGAGCTGCCGATGCATGCATTAGAGTCGATCCAGTCGGTTGCGCTGCCGGAGGATGCCAATCGCGCCGACCGCGACCGCGGCCAGCAGGATGCTTCCTTTATAAAGATCCTGCGAGAGTGGACGCTGCCGATAGAAATCGAAGAAGTAGAGGACGCTGGGGATCAGCGCCAGCACATACGCACCAGCGATGGTGCCGATAAAGGTGCCGGAGCCGCCTGCCAGACTCGCTCCGCCGATGACCACAGCCGCAATCGAGTTGAGCGTGAAGATCAAACCGGCGTTGGCATCGCCCGAAGCGGTTTGCGCGGTCAGGAAGACGCCGGCGAGCGCCGCGAAGAAACCGACCAGGGTATAGGTGAGGATCTTCGTGCGAATCACGTTCACGCCGGACATGTACGCGGCGTCGGCGCTACTACCGATGGCGTAAATGTTCGTGCAAATGCGGGTGCGTTTGAAGAGGAGCCAGAAGATCACCAATCCCAGCAATACGAAGAGCGCGCGGGGCACTTTGTCCCATTGCAGGTCGGTGAGCAAGTTCGTCCGGTTGTAGGGAACGAAGCCCCCAGGCTCGGGGCGCACCCGTAGCGCGATTCCGCCATAGATGTACCCGGTGGCCAGTGTGACGATGATCGGTTGCAACCGTCCGTAGGCGATGAGCAGACCGTTGATCAGGCCGCCGAGCGCCCCGACGATTAGCGCCAGCGAGATGCCGAGCGCGAGTCCGCGATCGGGGTTTTGCTCATCCCCGGTGGAAGCGATGATGCAGTTCGACAGGGCGACCATCGGTCCGACCGAAAGATCGATGCCGCCGGTGAGCACCGCCAGGGTCTGCCCCATACCGGCGATGGTCAAGGTCATGCCTGAGTTGGCGATCGAACGCCATTCTCGTTGCTCGAAGTGGGGAGATTTCGCCTGATAGACGAACAGGAGCGCAATCAGGATGCCGTATGCCAGGAAAACGCGCCCAAAACGCTGATAGATCGGCGGTTTGGAGACCGTGCGATGGGGTTGGAGGGGCAGCGCTTCGGCACTCATTCACTCGACCTCTGGTTTTTCTGCTCAGGCGACCTCGTCGATCGCTACTTCGAGTTCTTCGCGACGCATCCCGAACGCCGAGCTGATCAAGTTTTCCCGGGTGATCTCGGGACCGGCCAGCTCGCGCACGATCGCCCCTTCGTACATCACCAGCGCTCGGTCACAAAGCCCAATGAGCTCAGCGGCATCGGTGGAGAAAAGGAGAATCGCCGCTCCGCTGTCGGCCAACTCCCGCAGCAGGCGGTAGATCTCGTGCTTGGTGGCGACATCGATGCCGCGGGTTGGGTCGTACATGAGATAGATCTTCGCGTCGGTCAGCAACCATTTGGCGATGGCGGCTTTCTGCTGATTGCCACCGCTCAAATTGCCAACTGGCACATCTGGACTCGACGTTTTGATCGAAAGGCGCTGGATCATCCGATCAGTCAATTTTGTTTCCTTGGAGCGGTCGATCACCCCCAGATTCGAGATGCTCGGTAGCACTGGCAGGAGCAAATTCGCCTCGACGGTCAGCGGCAGGATCAATCCCTGCGTTTTGCGGTCTTCTGGAATTAGGGCGACGTGGGAGCTCATCGAACTGCGCGGACTCTTGAGCATGACCGACTGTCCGTTGGCGCGCACCGTGCCGGCGACTCCGCCGTACACCCCGAAGAGGGAAAAGAGCAGCTCACCTTGCCCTTGACCTTCCAGCCCGGCCAGCCCGACGATCTCGCTCCGGTTGACGGTGAACGAAACATCGTGCAACTCTGGTTCCCAGGTCAGGTGCTCGACCTCGAGCGCCGGAATCAGGGTTTCAGGGGGCGCGGGTTTCTCTGGGAAGACTTCGTTTAGCTCTCGGCCGACCATCATTTGCAGAATGTACTCGTTGGAGGTGTTCGCGAGTTCCACTGTGCCAACTGTCTGGCCATCCCGGAAGATGGTGGCGCGGTCACAGATGTTGCGGACTTCTTCCATGCGATGCGAGATGAAAATGATCGCAGTGCCCTGTTCCTTGAGTTGATGCACGACGCGGAATAACCGGATCACCTCTTGGGCACCGAGCGCGGAGGTGGCCTCGTCCAGCACAAGCACACGCGGTTTGCGGCTGATCGCCTTGGCGATCTCAACGAGCTGTCGGTCGGACAGTGGTAAATCTCTTGCTCGAACGTCCGGATCGATCGCCGGGAACTCAAGCGACGCCAGCAATGCTGTTGTCTGACGCCGCATTGCCCCCCGGTCGATGATTCCGAACCGGGTTGGTTCACGCTGGAGGAAGAGATTTTCAGCAATGGAGAGATCGGGAACGAGCGAAAGCTCTTGAAAGACAGAGATCACGCCGGCGGCGTTTGCCTGCGCCGGGCTGCCAAAGGTGACTACCTGATTATCGAGGTTAATGACTCCCTCGTCCGGAGCGACAACCCCGCAGATGACCTTGACCATGGTGCTCTTGCCGGCGCCATTCCCTCCGAGCAGCCCATGGATCTCCCCGACTTCGCAGGAGAACGATGCCTCATCGAGCGCGGTGACCCCGCCAAAACGCTTACTGATATCGGTTGCCGAAAGGAGCGCCATGGATACCCGCGTCGATTGAACGATCTGCCGTGCCAGCCAGGGAATGGGAAATGGCTGGCGCCTACGGATGAGGCGCCAGCCAGATCGGTGCGAATTATTCCGGAGCGACTTCCTCGAAGGTAAAGCTGGCGTTGCAATCGTCGATATTGATCGCGGTAAAGAAGTTGTCTGGCGCATCCGGGAAGACGTTGACGCCCACTTCCAGATCGTCGGTTGTGACGACAGGGAGCGGCACCGCGATCTTGGAGGGCACTTCCATTCCCATCAGCAGGTCGAGTGCAGCGCGAATTGCCACGGCCACCAGCGCGGGCGACTGCCCGATCGAAATCGCCTTGAAACCGTCGTCCTTATATTCGAGCATCTGCTTGCGGAAGCCGTTTTCGCCTTCGCCGGCAACCGGCACCAGTGGGCGACCCGCTTCCAGAAAGGCACGGACAACGCCGTCGGTACCGCCCTGCGCCCAGACACCGGTGATGTCGTCATGCGCCGCGAGCGCATTGGCGGTCACGGTCTGGCCAACGCCTGGATCCCACTGACCGAGCGCCTCGACGACCTCGATCCCTGGAAAGGTATCGAAGACGCTCATGCCGCCAGCGTTGCGATCCTGGTCGACGCTGGTGCCGGCGACACCCTTGACCATGAGCACTTTGCCGCTCTCGCCCATATTGGTGACTAACCAATCGGCCCAGAGACGGCCCATCTCGAACTGGTCTTCGTTCACATAGACGATGCCATCGGCTTCGACGATGTTATCGAACGCCACGACCGGAATGCCGTCGTTCACGGCCCGCTGGCAAACCGGAGCCAAGGCAGTGGGAGAAATGGCGTTGATGATGATGGCCTGCGCCCCGGCTGAGATCATGTTCTCGGTTTGGGCGATTTGGGCGGCGACGTCCTCACCAGAGGACGCAACTTGCCAATCGGACACCAGGGGCTGAATGTCGGGCCGGGTCACGAACACATTGCTCATGTTGATCATCTGAGTGCGCCAGACATTTCCGATGTAGCCGTTGGAGAGCGCCAAACTAAACGGCGGCTCCTGCGCATCGAATTGGATGGGCACCGAGCCTTCGAAGGTCTGGTAACAGGCGGTGCGATCGAAATCCTGGCCATCCTGCGCCAGTGCACGACGGGCAAATCCCGCGCCGAAGCCGGTTACGCCGAGTGCGAGTGTGCCACTCCCGATGGCGGAAACCCGCAACGCATCGCGACGTGTCCAGGTGCGTCCTATGGAACGATACATACTGTCCTCCCTTGCACAGCACTGCTCAAGTTGTCATCTGGTGATGATTGTCATTAAACTTAGCACCAGGAAAAAGGAGAGTCAACCGCGGGCATATGGCGGTTCTGCGCTCGAAAATCTGGAACCCGACCGATTTGTCCCCGGGTTTGTTGCGAGCATCCAAAAAACCATGTTACCGATATCACTTCGTATATCACTTCGTAGCACAACTTCGCGCGCGTTGTCAGCGAGATGACCGTTTCTCCTCGGGGCAAGCGGGCTACTTCATCATCGTCTACTCGACAAAGATCGTCACCGGTAGCACTCCAGGGACGATCACATCGACGGCGATGCGCCAATCTCCACTGATTCCCATACCGACCGACGTGGACTCATACATCCCGGGATCGCGTTCGGCGGCGAGATAAGAAAGCTCGCC
>JBBQPB010000096.1:0-7207 GCA_038331435.1 Thermomicrobiales bacterium
CGAACGATATTCGCGTTCGAAGTGAATGAAAGGTCGAGAGGTGCTCGGACGACCAGCTCCCCTCTGGATACTTGCCGTCCTCGGGACGATCGGCGGATTGCTCTGCACCCTCGTGGTCATACAGTTCGCCGAAGTGATTCCCTGGGCAGGTGACGAGGGAACGTATATCGGTGGCCGGTGGACCGGTGTGGTGTTCTACGCCTTGGCCGCCGCGTTCTTTTTCGCAGCCGCATTCGCCTGGCTGACGGTCAAGCCATGGGCGCACATGGTGTCGATCCTGGCAGCGATTGTCGGCTTCTTCGTGCCGTTCATCAGCCATATGGACGGTACCGCCCCACTCTCGAGCGCCGTTGCCCCGATCCTGGTGAGCGTGCCGATGCTCGTCATGGTCTT
Source organism: Thermomicrobiales bacterium (assembly GCA_038331435.1). Taxonomy (GTDB): domain Bacteria; phylum Chloroflexota; class Chloroflexia; order Thermomicrobiales; family UBA6265; genus JAMLHN01. Next base: position 394 of record JBBQPB010000096.1, read on the forward strand.
CCGCCCGTCCACCAATCGCGCCAGGGCCATGGCGCTTTCTGGTCAGGTGCCTGGCAATACAGCCAAAGCCCTGCCTCCACCGAAACCGATGTCGGCTGCTCGCAAACGCGAGCTCGCAGAGGAGCAAAAGACCACGAAAGCCGCCGCTAAACCTACCGCTTCCCAAGCCGTTGCTTCGGCTTCGGCTCCCGTAATGTCTGTGGCAACTAATGCTGCAGCAGCGGCAACCGCAACGGTTGCGCAGGCCGTTGCCGCGTTGCCAAAGGCCGCGTCGGGCACGATACCCAAACCCGCCGCTACAGCGCCCGTTCGCCCGGTCTTCGTCGGGATGGCGAAATCGGCTGCCGCGATGCTCGGAAAATCGTCGCCCGCCCTTGCTCCCAAACCCGCCGCGCCACGTCCTGTCGCGCCGGCTCCGGCCCCAACACTCTCCCTACCCGGCGACCCATCCCGTCCGCGGGGCTTCCGCCCCGACGAGGTCTAGCAGAAAGCGCCAGTCCACCCCAATTGGCGGACTGGCGCAATCCGTTCATCTCGGTGCTGACCATGTTGTGGGCCGATATGATCGAACCGGCCACCGCGTCCGGCTGCGAGATGAAGGAGACCTGCGGGGCACCCTCGATCTCCGACGTTATCGATCCGGCCCGCTCGCAACGCCGGGAGCCCGATCGTCCTGGCGATTGAAACCGGCTGGCCAGGTTGAGCACCGGCTCGCCCTTGTCCGGCACGAATGCAGACCCGTACACGAACTCCAACGCGCTCGGAACCTACAAGCCTGCCATGGTGATCACACGACCACATTAGCAGCGGCCCGCCAGTAGCACCGGGCCACCAGGCTGGTTCGCAACCGATGCAATGTAGGCCGCATCGGCTGAATCGTCTCGCAACGGGTTTGGCGGAGGTGAAGAGCGCAGCGGAGTCGGACACGTTCCTTGTCGAAGGGGGGCGCTCAGAACATCGCGCAGATTCGATGCTTCCTGGATTCAGACCCCAGCGATGGTGATCAGCAGAAAGGTGGTCTCACCTGCGCCTGCGGGTTCGTAGGAAACGTCGGCTCCCCTTGTGGCCGCGAATCCTTCCGTGGCCTCGAGATGGAGATCGTCGGTGATGAACGCGCTTCGGCCGGCGTGCGTTTCGACACAGCGGGACTCGCAGGCATTCCCCGCCACGAAGAGCTTGCCGGTTTCGATTGCGACGATCTCAGCTCCATCGACCAGATGCGTTCCGATGACGACGCCTGCTTGCAGCGTCACTCGTGTCAACGTGACTATCCATGGTTGTATCGGGGTGCGGAGTGCAGCTCCGGTGAAAAGGGTGGTTCGGTTAGCACCAAATTCGTCCGATGCAGGAGGGACTGTTGATGTCGAGTGCGTGCTCGGGTCTGTACCGCGCCATTGCAGGCGAAGGAGCAGGAAGGTTGTTCCAGTCTGCGCGCTGTTTGTCAGGCGATAGGGACCGCCTCTGGAAGCAATCGTTAACTCGCCTTGCTGTAGGTCCACGGCCGTGGCGGCGTGCATAGGACGGTCACTGCCCAGGAGGGTGACGGTTCCCGATTCGACCAATACCAGATGGCTAGTATTGCCTGGCAGTGACAGGCGACCGTCCATTGCAAGTGTGACACGCTCAAGTCGCAATTCCATTGGGGCAGCGAACATAGGCTCATACGATGTAGAGCCCAGTTCATCGAGTTCAACTGGCGATACGGGGACCCCCCAGCGCTCGACGAGTCGATCACCGGCGAATCGCAACGTCTCCATGTCTGGCGCCGTGTTTGGGCGCTGCAGCGCTGTACCGAGCAACATACCCTGGGTGGCGCCTACTAGCTCGATACGCATCACTACCAGATCGACGCTGCTGGAAACGACCTGGGTTTTCAGGTGTGCTTTGGGAAAGGTGGAATGCAGATCCTCGAGATGTGCCAGGAGCTCGTCCTTACGTTCGATCGTTTCGGAGACGCCCGCATGTCCCACGTAATCAGTCCCGACGATCGTCTCGAGGAGGTCGGATCCTTCTCCGGCGAGCAGGCTATTGACGGCGTCGTAGTAATCATCGACGAGGAGCGCCATTCTCCCCGATCCCTGCACAGGGACGATCTCGAACGGTTGGTGTAACACGCTGGCAAGCTGCCCGGCCACCAGGCCGGTCATCAGGGCAAGCACAAGGGCGATCGTGACCGCACGCCGCGAAATCGACGTTGTTTCACCGGGTTGGACGAACGCCTGGTGTGAGACTGCTGGTTGGTTTGTTGCCGAAGGGCGGCCTGTCGATAAATCGAATGTGGTCATGTGTGCGCCTTGCGGATCGTTCGACGGTCGATCGGAGCCGCTGGGGCAGTTGAAGGGGACCAGCGTGCATGATCGCTCTGCCCTAAGCTAGGACGGAAGGCACGCAGACTTCATCGCGGAAGTCCGGCATTTCTGCCGGTTCTCAGAGATTGGGCATCACGGAAATCGCGTAGTTCGGACTCAGAGGTGGTGATGTGCCCAGTGGGCGGCCTCGGTGCGGCTGCGCACCCCCAACTTGGTGTAGAGGTTGGTGATGTGCCGCTCAACCGTATGGACGCTGATCGAAAGCTGGTTCGCGATCTCCTGATTGGTCAACCCGCGCGTCAGGACTGCCAGCACTTCGCGTTCACGTCGGGTCAGGCTGGAGCCAGCGGCCGGTTGTGCGGAGGTCGCCGCCAGAGCTTCAGCCAGAAAATCGGCAGGCGGGGTCGAGCGTCCTTCCTGCCAGAGCCGGTCGAACCGCTCCGCTCCGAGCGCCGTGCGAGCTTCACGGGACGCTGTCTCGTGGTTTTCTCGCCCGCCAGGCGTCAGCGCGGTTCCCACCCGCTGCATGACTGCGTGAATTGCGCCGCACAAACGCGCCGCCCGCTCTGGGCATCCTTCCATTATTGACAGGATGGCGAGTCCGGCGAGCCCAACCGCGACATTGCGCTGCTCGTTTTGTTCGAGGCTAAGTCGAAGCCCTTCCTGATAGAGCGACGCGGCGCGCGCCAAATCGCCTGATTGCCGCACCGGGTCGCCAAGGGTCTCCGTGATACTCGCGATGATGTACGTGAAATGTTCAGCGTTCGCGATCTCGAGACTCTCCTCCAACAGCGCGATCGCGCGCAGAGGATCGCCGAGCATGCGCATTGCGACCCCAAGGTTGCTTAGTTCGGTGGCCAGGTGAGCGTGCAGATCGAATGCTCGCGCGAGCTCGATTGCCTCCTGCAGGAGAGGGACAGCCTCCTCCGGTTCGTTGCACATGAGCCATGCACGGCTGTAGGCACTCAGTGCCATATCCAAACGCACAGGATCTCCGAGCTCTCGAGCGAGTTGAACGCTTTCCTGCCCTCGCGCGATCGCCCGCTCGACATCACCGAGCAGGGCCGCGAGATCGGCGATCAGTTCCAGCACCTCGGTTCGCTCCCAAAGTGATGGGGCCGGGAGCTCGAGGACGGCTTCTAGCCAGGTTATTCCCTCTCCCACCGGTCCCCGGGCGCGCCAGAACCGGTTCGATTCGATTGCCAGCGCGTAGGACAACTCGGCGTCCCGATTTTCGATCGCCCACGAAAGCGCTGCCCGCAAGTTTCCCCGGTCGAGCTCTTGCCGGTCGAGCCAATGTGCATAGTCCGCCATTACCCAGTGTGTCCGCGCGCGAGCAGAGAGTTCGATCATCCATCTCGCATGTCGCTCGCGGACAGCGTTCTCACCCCCACTCGCCGAAAGCTGCTCCAGGCCAAATTCGCGCACGGTTTCCAGCATCGTGTAGCGAGTTTCCTCGTGAACGCCAATCTCCTGCGCGAGGAGGCTCTGATGGGCCAACGCGGTCAGGCCATCGACGAGCGTCTGTCGCATGCCTGTTGCCGCACCCGCGGCGACCGCTTCGGCGGCAGCGAGGGAAAACCCGCCGACGAACACGGTCAGCTGTTGGAAGAGTTTTTGCTCGATGAGCGTGAGCAACTCATAACTCCAGGCGATCGTGTCGCGCACGGTTTGCTGGTGACCGGGCCGGTCACGCGGACCGCCGGTGAGCAGGGGCAACGCCGGCTCCAATCGGTCCAGCAACTCCATGGGTGACAGGACCTTGATTCGGGCCGCAGCCAGCTCGATCGCGAGGGGAAGCCCATTGAGCTTTTCGCAAATGGCGGCAATCGTTTCGGCATTCTGGAACGTCAGCGCGAACCTTGATTCGACCGCTCGCGCCCGCTCGGCAAATAATCGCAACGCTTCGGGGGGTACGGTGCTCGATTGGCCCTGTTCGGCGATCACGCGCAGGGGCGGAACCACCCGCTCGATCTCGCCCGAGAGGCGCAATGGAGCACGGCTGGTCACCAGCACGGTCAATTGCCGGCAACGGCTGAAAAGCTGGCTGACAACCGGTGCCGCGTCGAGCACATGCTCGAAGTTATCCAGCACCAGCAGCATACGCCGGTTCGCGATAAGCCAGGAAACACGTTCGACCGCCTCTTCCCCAGCTATCCCGTCGAATCCGAAGGAGCGGGCGATGGTCGATCCGACTAGTCCTGCATCCCGGATGGGAACGAGATCGGTGAAGGCCACCCCGTCTGGGAACCGATCGGCGAGCGCTGCGGCGGCTTCCAGCGCCATACGGGTTTTCCCGACACCGCCAGGCCCGGTTAAGGTCACCAGCGATGTGCGTTCATCGAGTAATGTCTGGCAGAGGGCGTCGAGTTCCGCTTCCCTGCCGATGAAGTCCGTCAAGGTTTTCGGCAGCGTCAGCGTCACGGAAGAACCCGCCGGCTCGGGAGCGCGAGCGACGGATTCCGAATAGTCGGGTGGCCGCACGGCCCGAAAGGCTTCGAGCGATGCCAGGTCGATGCAATAGACCCCATCGACTTTACGGGCCTCCAACTCTCCGCGGACAATGGCGCGGCGAACTGTCCGCTGGTTGACACCGAGCCGGTCCGCTGCTTCGAGTGCGGATATCTCTCGCTGGACATTGCTGCCGGAAGTGGAATCCGTGTCCATTGTCGCACCCGCCTGTCCATGGACACTTGAGCAATTGTTGACCGAGTTGGCGAGTCTCCGGAGTGTATCTTAGCCTTGCCGGGCCATCCAGGCGATCGCGTCTGGAGTGCCAGGTTCGAGCACGCTCAGGTGCGTAGCCTCTGGATAGGTGATGAGGGTGACATCCTCGCCGTTAGCCTTTAATCGCGCGACAAACGCCTGATTCGCCGTTGGCGGAATCACTTCGTCGGCGTCGCCCTGTTCCACCAGGATCGGTACGCCAAGCGGCTTCTGCCCGGGGATGTTCGCATCGAAATACGGAGCCCATTTTTCGATCACGTCGGCACGGAAGAGCTGATGCGGAGTGAACGGTTTGCAGCAAAGCGCGCCGTACTGCATGCGCAGCGTCTCTGCCGTGAGCCGCAGCAGCAGCGCCCCGGGAGTTTTCAGCGCATCCGCTTGTTTGAGCTCGGGGTAGACGTTCGCCCAACTGGCGACACTGATCATCACCAGGATCGACATGAAGGTCCGCTGTTTGGTTTCCAAGACGACATCAAGAATCTCACGCAATTCGGCCGCAGGCGCAACCAGCACGACTCCCGCAATCGTCAGCTCCGGGGCATAACTCGGAGCTTGCTCGACCGCGAAGGCCGCCGCATGGCCCCCTTGCGAATGCCCCCAGACGACCAGGCGATCCGACACCGGGATCCCAGAGAAACGCCGGATCGCCCGCACGCTGTCGAGCACATTGGCCGCTTCGACTGTCCCGACCAGATAGGAGTATTCGCCTGGCGCGCCCAGCCCTGGTAATCGGTGAAGGCAACCGCGTACCCAGCATCGACAAACGGTTTGATGTTGTTCGCGTAGACGTAGGTGGTTTCGTCCGAGTTGGCGTCGATGGTCATCGACGGCGCCGCCCCACGCGGCAAACCAGCGGTCCCATGCGACACGGCGACCACGGGCCATCCACCGTCGGGCGGGATTCCTGCCGGGGCAACCAGCAAACCGGAGACGATGGACAGCTTCCCAAGCCGGTCGGTGGAGCGATAGAGCATGCGCCATCCCAGCGTGCGCATCGTCCACGGAATCGCTTCGACCCGCACGATCTCGCCTGGCTCGCCGGATCCCGTCACGCTCGCCGGATCGTAAAACGCCGGCGGCGTGGGATACGTCACCTTCTGTTTGAGGGCATTCACCCCGGCAAACCCGGCGGCTATAATCGCCCCGGTTCCAATCTTCTTCGCAAGTGCCATCGGAGGTCGCCTCGTTTCCTGCTGCCGAATTTCAGATCAATCAATTGTGCCGCAGAAGTCGATCTGAAAACACAACAGTGGGTACGTGGACTCGATTTGGAGGGTGTCTGAAAAGGGGTAAAATAGCTCTCCGCCCATGCTCCGTAGGAGGTCGTCGATGCCCCGCCGTGCCTATCCTTCCGACCTTTCCGATGCAGAATGGGCGGTGCCACACGAGTACCCACCGTGGCAGGCGGTCTCCCATGACTTCAGCCAGTGGCGCATTGCAGGAGTGTGGGACCAGATCACTACCGAGCTGCGCACCCAGGTGCGGCAGAGGTCGGGACGGTCAGTGGCGCCAACGGCCGGAGTGCGGGACCGTCAGTCGGTGCGCAGCACCGGCAAAGGGGGGCACGGCTACGATGGAGCCAAACGCCTGACTGGCCGAAAGCGCCAGATCCCCTGCCCACGGGAATCCCGGTACTGCCGCGCCGATGGGTGGTGGCACGGACCGTTGCCTGGTTGGGTCGGTATCGGCGGCTCAGCAACGACGATGAGCAATTGCCAGAGACGGGAGTCGCCTGGATCTCGGTCGCAATGATTCAAGGGATGACCCGGCGATTGGCC
>JBBQPB010000097.1:0-7198 GCA_038331435.1 Thermomicrobiales bacterium
TCGACGAGGTACGACCCGCTCGATACAGGGAGACGGACCTTCCTTGCCGTTGAGCGTGACGTCGATCCTGGCGACCACGTATGACTGAATCTGCGGCAGAGCGCGGGCGACTCGGTAGTCGATCTCGCGAATCCACTATGAAAATCTCAACGACCATGATGCTGGGCGGCTGCGCTCTACGCCGCCGAAGCGGATTGGTTCCGCTGCGAGCGAAGGCGACGGACGATGAACGCGAGCACGGCCAGGCCCACCACGCCGATCACAAGGTACTGGAAGACCTGGGCGTATTTCTCGACCCGGTGCCAGTGCTCGCCGAGCTGATAGCCGGCGATGACGAAGATCGAATTCCAAACGAAGCTACCGGCCAGCGTCAGAACGAAAAACGTGGGAATGGGCATGCGCTCGATTCCCGCGGGAATCGAGATCAGGCTGCGGAAGATGGGCAGCATGCGACCAAAGAAGACGGCTTTGGTGCCGTGCTTATTGAACCAGGCGACGGTCTTGTCGATGTCCGAGGTCTGGATGAGCGGAATGCGTTCGGCGATTGCGATCGTCCGTTGCATGCCCAGGGCCGCACCGATGGCATAGAGCACCAAGGCGCCAACCACCGATCCGAGCGTCGTCCAGAGCAACGCTTCCCAGAGCTGGAAGTCGCCCTGGCTGGCAGTGAACCCGGCCAGCGGCAGGATCACCTCACTTGGCAAGGGAGGAAAGATATTCTCGAGCGCGATGAGCAGTCCCGCCCCCGGAGCGCCCAGCTTTTCCATGAAGCGGACGGCCCAGTCGGCGATACCCGTCAGCTCAGTGGTTGATTGGTCGGTTGCGAAAAGAAACAGCGCTCATGCCTTTCCGAAGCGTGAATAGCGCGGGCAATGGTACTCAATCTGACTCGGACCAGGGTTTTTCAGGCAGAGGCTCGAGCGTCGCAGCCGGTACAACGTGTGCCAGCCTCGACTGGACATGCATGCGGTGCATTACGGTTCAGGTGCGGACTCCGGCTCGCGCAGACGGCGACCCATGGCAATCCAATCCTCTTGCTGTTCGTAGCCCAGACGCCGGCAGAACTCGACCGAGTTAGGCTGCACGGTCAGATACGCAGAGTGTGCCCCTTCTGCCTGCGCGAGCTCCTCCATTCCAACCAACAACCGCGAGCCAAGCCCGTAGTGCTGCCGCGATGGATGCACGCAGAGCTCAGCGATGCGTAATGAGGGCCCATCGGAAACCTGAACGAAGTTGCCGATGGCAAATCCGGAAAGCATTTCTTCCGGGCCGTCGATCGCCACCAAACCAGCCATCTTCGGTTCGTTCCAGAGATCTTCCAGTCGGACCCGCACGTCGTCCGATTTCCAGCCCGACAGGTTGGGCGTGGTGAACGCGGCGACAAAGACGTCCACACAACGATCGAGGTGATCTAGCGTCAGGAGTTCGATCCGAAAATTCATGGGCAGTCCTGGGTTCAAGTCGAATATTGCTCACGACATTCTAGGCGAGCGGCGAAATATCCAGTCGTCGAGAATCCCGGCCCGAGTCACGATTCCCACTATCGAGAAATCGATGACCGTTTCTGCAACCCGTCTGCGCGGGAGCCGTGGTTCGAATATTGACGGAGCGGGTGCCCACCTGCAACGCGTGTCGGCACTTCATGGAAGTCCAGTATTGTCGCGTTCGATACTCCGTGCGACAGGGAGGCCGATCTGAATATGATGGAGATCACGGACAGCATTTCAGCGCTGGCGCCGATCGCATGTGCACGCATGGAGCCGCATTGCGGCTCCCGTCATTGGAGGAACCATGAGCGAACCCCCCACTCCTTCACCGCAATCGCCTAAGCAACGGGAGCATCCGCATCCCCGCAGGCTGCATGTGTTTCACGACTACATCGCAACCGTTTTCCAACCCGAGTTCCGACCAATCTTCGCTTCGGTCGTAGTGGTGCTGACCGTGGGTACGCTGGTTTTCCGCCAGCTCGAAGGTTGGAGCCTGCTCGATTCGCTTTACTTCAGTGTGGTCACCCTCTCCACAATTGGCTACGGCGATCTGACACCGACCACCTCCACGGCGAAGCTCTTCAGCATTCTTTACATCCTCGTTGGCGTCGGCATCCTGGGAGTCTTCATCAGCGCAGTGTCACATGCATCGATGCAACGCACCCTGCAGCGGAGAGAGCAGTACGCGAGCAAGCCGGTGGAAGCGCGTGAAGAGCAGCTCGAACAGCAGCTTTAGTTCACGCGAGCTCGAACCCAGGCGGCGGAGCTTACGATCGTTCGTCCGAAAGCGTGCTCCGGGCCGATTCCACCCATACCGCCGACCTCAGCCAGATCGAGGTGCCCACCCTGGTCATCGGCGCCCAGCACGACACCATGGACCCCACTCATATGGAATGGATGGCCGGCGCCATCGCCAATGGCCGCTATCTCCATTGCCCCGATGGCAGCCACATGGCCATGTACGATGACTACGAAACCTACCGTGACGGCCTGATCGAGTTCATTTACGACGTCGACGCGGGACGCTTCCACAGGGCGGCTTCTGGCGATTAGATTGATCGCCCTGTCAACTAGATGCGGTTAACAGACGCATTCCTGAATACCCCCGTTCGTTGGCGGCGGCGTGCAACAACATCCGGTCCAGGCGCCGCCCGAATTGGGATCGCAGCAATATCCCAGACTGTCGGTCCTGCTGTTGGCGCAGCAAAACCCGCCAGGTTCGAGCACGCCGCTGGCGCAGCACGCGCCCTGCGCGTCCCGCACGCACGGAGTGAATGTGGGAAATGTCGGTCCGCTGAACCCGCGTCGTGCTGCTTCCGTTGCATGCTCGGGGAGTGCTGCCACTGCCACAGCGGCCACGCCGACGCCAAGTAAGCGCTTCAGCACATCTCGCCGGTTGCGTCCTACCGCGATCGAGCGCGTAAGAGAATCGAATCGACGGTCATCCATAGTCCAAATCCTTCAAAAGTGCGACGATGCCAACGTGTGTTGCGGTCGATGTGTAAGCCCAGCATAGTCCTCACTCGACAGAAATTCGAGTGCGAAAGTTCCGGACCCAGGCGGAACGACGCGATCGGCGCGCGACGCCGCACGTACCGTGTCGGCAAGGAACGCCAGCGGCCACGGTGTGTCCATCTTGAAACCCGGGTGAATCGTAGCGATCGCAGGAAGGAGATGCAGTGATCCAGCCCAGCGAAACGGTCCAACTTCGCACGGCCGGCGAGTGGTCGTTTCAAGCCGAGCGCCGATACGAAGCGGCCAATGCTCATATTATCGCGTCACTCCCCAGTGGTCTGACCGTCGAGGTCGACCCGACCGGCAATCCGTTCATCGACGACCTGCTGGTGGAGCCCATCGTGGTGCGCGATGGTTTGCTCGCCATCCCCGATAGCCCTGGGCTGGGGATCGAGCTCAACATGGACACGGTCGATCGCCTGCGGGTTCCAACCGGTACGACCGTCGGCGACGGCAACTACTCCGACTTCCTCTGGGGCGCTCGGCATCTCGCGCCGCCCTCGCCCTACCAGTCCATCGAGATCGACGCATGACTGCTTCTCCCCGCATCGCAATCGAACCCAAGCGGCGGAGCCTATGATCGGTCGTCCGAAACCGTGCTCCGGGCCGATTCCACCCATTTTGGTCGAGGTTGCGAACCAGCCGCTATGCGGCCATCGTCGCGGCGTCCGGTTCTCGCACGGCAAGCAATTGGGTGGCAGCGAGTTCGCGGTAGAGCGCATCAAGATCGACCAACTCGTCGTGCGTCCCAACAGCGCGCACCACCCCGGCATCGAGCACGATGATACGGTCTGCCAGGGTCACGGTGGAGAGCCGGTGCGCGACGACCAGCACGGTCGTCTCCCGGGCGATATCGGCGATGGTTTCGCGCAAGGCCAGCTCGTTGAGCGCGTCGAGCTGCGAGGTCGCTTCGTCCAGCAGCAAGAGTCGTGGTTTGCGCAAAAAAGCGCGCGCAATGGCGATGCGCTGGCGTTCACCCCCGGAAAGCGTCAATCCCCGATGCCCCACCGAGGTATCCAGGCCATCCGGCAATCGGCCCAAGAGTGCCATCAGCCGGGTGCGCTCCATTGCTTCCAGAATCTCGGCATCAGTCACGTCGGGCGCGGCGAAACGCAGGTTGTCGCGCAGCGTGCCCGCCAGTACCGGCGAGTCCTGTTCGACATAGCCGATCATCCCGCGCAACCCGGGAAGCGGCAGGGACGAGACATCTTCGCCATCGAGCAGCACATGCCCTGATTCTGGCTGGTAGAAGCGCTCGATCAGGGAAAAGATGGTCGTCTTTCCCGCGCCGGACGGTCCCACCAGCGCGGTCATCCCGCGGGGAGGAATTTCGAAGGAGACTCCCTGGAGCACCGGTTCGAGCTCCGGCCGGTAGCGGAACCTGACATCGTCGAACGTCACTGAAATCGGCCCGCCTGAGATCGCTGGGACGGGCGCAGTCGATTCCTCCCGCTCATCTTCGAGGGTCATAACCTCATCGATGCGGCTGAGTGCTGCCGATCCCTGCTGGAATTGCACCACCGCTCCCACCAGTTGCCCAATGGGGCCAACCAGGAAAAAGAGATAAAGCAGAAACGCGACCAGGGTTGAAATTGGAATCGCTCCACTGGCGACCCGCGCGCCTCCGACGCCGAGCACGACCAGAAACGCGATTTGCACCGAAGCCCAGGCGGCTGTTCCGGCGATCGACTGCCACTTGGCTACTTCGATACCGTTTTGCCAGGCGAGGCTGGTGGCCGCGGCCATCTCCTCGCGCTCGCGTGGTTCCGCGCCGGACGCTTTAACGGTGCGAAACGCTCCCAGCACGCGTTCGAGCTCGGCCCCGATGGCGCCAACCGACACCTGTGCTGCCTTGCTGGCCCGTTGGATACGCGGCACCGCAATTGCCACGATGACCGCCATCACCAGCATCACCGCCACCGTGACCCCAAGCAGGACCAGATCGAGATAGGCCATCAAGACCACGATCCCGATCAGCAGCATGGTTTGCGTCAGCCCCTGGACGAAGCCGTAGGTCGCCGCTTGCCGGAGCAGGGTCGTGTCCGAACTGACCCGCGACATCAGATCGCCCGGCTGGGTCCGTTCCATAGATGGAAGCCGCAACCAGAGAATCTTGTCGATCAAGCGCATCCGCGCACCGCGCACTACCGATTCGGCGGTCCGCTCCAGCAGATACGAGCCGAAGGCGGAAATGATCGCGCCCACGACGATCAACCCCACCAGCAGGATGATCGGGTCGCGAATCGTTTCGTCATTTCCCAACGCTTCGACAATTTGCCGCGCGATCAACGGTTGCACCAGGCCGACAAATCCGCCGACGGTCAGCAGCACGCCGCCGGCGACGAGCGTCTTCCAGTAAGGCCGGGCATAGCCGGCGATGGCCTTCCAGGAGGCCGTGGTTGGTTTTTCTGTTTGCATCCAGGTTTATCCCTGCCGGCGCGAATTGCTGGCCAGCAGCCGATAACCGTACTCGGTTGGTAGGGCGTCGTCACCCGGTCAAGTGGGGAGGGTCGGGGTTGGAGGAAGGTGGCGCGGCACTGACGAGACCGCGCTACCGAAGCGACGTTGCTCCGGGACTGAGCGGTTGCGCTAATCGAATCAATGGAATCGGGAGCTTGAAAACGGCGACTCGTTCGAAAAACGAATCGAAGGCGGTGGAGTTGCGTCGCCGGGATCGAGCGCGGCGAGCGAGCCGTCCGCTGGCCTGGAAGTCGATTGCTTGCAGAGCGTTTCCCTCGAACTAAAGAGACGCAGTGATTTTCTGCGGCATACGTTAGCGTCCTGAACGGCCCAGATTCGAACAATGAAGACACGCGCGTCCCACAAGGGAACCCGTGTGACGTTCTCCGTGCCCACAACGACTGATACTATGTTGACCTACCAATCCGGTCCCATGGGACAACTATGAAAAGGTCAGCCCAACCGAGGCACGTCCATAGCCGCTCCCTGAGGCGGAATCTCATGCTGCCGGTCGGTCAGGAGGAGCACCTGGCAGAGCTGCTGGACGACCTCTCGGCCGCTATTGTTGGGAACGGCCGGGTTGTCATCATCGGTGGCGAAGCAGGCATCGGCAAAACCACGCTTGTCCGCTCACTCGCCGACAATGCCGCGCAGCGAAACGCGCGGTTGCTCGAAGCGAATTGCTTTGAGCTCTACAGCACCCCAGCGTTCGGTCCGTGGATCAATTTATTTGACAATTTGAACCATGACCCTCCGCTGCCGGCGCCCCCGACTCCATTCGCAGGCGGATCGATGCAGCGGGTCACAGATCAGGCTGCGCTCTTCACATCGGTGCGGGACTTTTTCGTCGATCTGACCCGGCTCCACCCTGTCCTGCTTGTTCTGGAAGATCTCCATTGGTCGGATCCTGCAAGTCTCGACCTCCTCCGGGACCTCAGCCGTCGCGCGAGTCGATTGCGCCTCTTGATCGTGGTCACCTACCGCACTGACGACCTCGAGCGGACCAGCCCGTTCTATCAGCGGCTTCCTGCTCTGGTCCGGGAGACCGGGTGTCGTCGCATAGAGCTCCACCGGCTGGATCGGGATCAGCTCCGCACTCTGGTCGCCGCATGGTTGGACCTCGCTCCCCCAGATTTGGGCCGGCTCGTGGATTACCTGGCGCGCCATTCGGATGGAAATCCTTTTTATGCCACCGAGCTGATCCGAGCCTTGCACGATCGTGGGCTCCTAAAGCACCACGTCGCCGGGTGGGAGCTCGCCGCGCTGGATCACCTGGTGTTACCACCGCTACTCGTACAGGTGATCGACTCCCGGGTGAGCCAGCTGGGGAGCTCGATGCGCGAATGGCTCGCGATCGCGGCAATGATCGGTCAAGAGGTTCCGTTGTCGGTCTGGTCGGAAGTGGCGAGCGTTCCGCCAGCCGAGCTGCTCGAAGTAGTCGAACGGGCCAGCGATGCGCACCTCATGCAAGCCGACGATCGGGGAACCAGCGTTCGGTTCGTGCACGCTCTGACCCAGAACGCGCTCTACGCCAGCGTACTGCCGCCTCGTCGCCGGGAATGGCACTCCCGGGTTGCGCACGTGTTGATGACTTCGCCGCATCCGGATCCCGACAGCGTGGCTTACCACCTGCAAATGGCGGGTGACTCAGAGACCTGGCGCTGGATGGTGAAAGCCGCTGAACGAGCGCGAAGCGCCTATGCATGGACGACCGCCACCGAGCGCTACCAGGCCGC
>JBBQPB010000098.1:0-7192 GCA_038331435.1 Thermomicrobiales bacterium
GAGGTGCTGTCGAGCGAGATGTACTGAGACTTTTCGCCGTAATCCGCCACGGTGCCATCAGTGGTGAAGAGACCGCGCAGAAGTGCGGCCTGGCTGGCACGATCCAGGTCATGCACCGCGTCGGTGAACTGCTTCGACGCCGCACCCTGATCGATTACGGCGTACCGAGTCATCAACATGCGAACCGGAGCGGCCGAGGTACCAACTCGAAGCGATGTTGGCGTTTCGGTAATGGTGCGCGTCCGACGGGATCGACCGTCGATCGCGTCCTCAGCAATGGTGGCAAGGCCAGCGGCGAGATGCTCGGCCACCGCACGCTCGCTTTTCCCGACCGTGATAAAGACGTGGCCCTGCGTTCCGGTCATGCAGCCGTCACCTACGGCCGCGCCGACGACTTCGGCAACGTCAGCTCGCAAGCTACGCGTCCCGAATCCGGCTCCCTGCAACTTCACCAGATCGCCTGGCTGAAGCTCGGATGCCGCTACGTCGCCACGATTCGCTGTCTGCACCTGGTGATCGGCGGTGAGTCGGAGACTGAACCCTGCCTTCGTGCGCAGCCGATACACCGGCTTGATACCGGTCGGGAAGATCCGGCCCACCTGTGAGGCTGCTCCATCGCCAGCAACGATCTCGGCGCTTTTCCCAACCATCTCCTCGATGCGGCGCAGACCCGACGTTGTGGCCACAAGGGTGTCGCCGGTAACACACGGATTGGAGGCGTTGATGCGCCCCGACTCCGGGCAGGTGTGCCATTCATTGATGGTGGTGTCGTACTGCACCCCCGGGTCGGCCGATTTCCAGGCCGCTTCGGCCACCTGCTGCCAGATGTCACGGGCGCGGACGGTCTTATGGACCGAGCCGTCGGTGCGGCGGGTCAGATTCCAGTCACTATCGCTGCGAACCGCGTCGAGGAAGTCATTGGAGATGCGGACCGAATTGTTGGCGTTTTGACCGGAGACGGTAGCGTACGCCTCGCCGTTGAAATCGGCAGCGTAGCCGGCGTCGATGAGCGCCTGAACCTTCTTCTCCTCGGATGCCTTCCAACCGATGAAGCTCTCGATATCAGGATGATCGACATCGAGGCAGACCATCTTGGCGGCACGGCGAGTGGTGCCGCCGCTCTTGATGGCGCCGGCGGCGCGGTCGCCCACACGTAGGAAGCTCATCAGTCCGGAGGAGGTGCCGCCACCGGAGAGAGGCTCTCCCTCTCCGCGCAGATTGGAGAAGTTGGTGCCAGTACCGGATCCGAATTTGAAGAGACGGGCTTCGCGGACCCAAAGGTCCATGATGCCGCCTTCGCCCACGAGATCGTCGTCGATCGACTGGATGAAGCAGTTGTGGACGATGACGTTGTTCGAGAGGTACTGGCCGCTCTCGGTTTGGATGTCATAGACCGGTCGAACACCGGTCATCTCGATCCGGTCGATAACTTCTTCGCGTAGCGCTGGGAGCTCCTTGCCCGGAAATTCGTTCGAGCAAGCGGTATCGAGCTTGGCTTTCTTTTCAGAGGAAACGAAACCGATCAACTCGGCATAGCGGTTGCGTGCCGTTGCGTATCCAATGCAGACCTGATATGGCGTGCGCCGATTCTCTCGCTTGTCGCTACCGCGGCTGATACGTGAATAGATGCCATGGTTCGCCAGCAGTGTCTGCACCCCGGCCGCAAGCGGCTGAGAGACGGTAGTCAGGACAACATCGGAGGTGCGGGTGTTGCGCTGGCGAAGGCGAACCGTGCCATCCGCCTGGAAGAGCGACTGCAGATAGGCACGCTGAGCCTCGCCGCCGGCCTGCTCGATGGCAACCGGGACATTCAACTCGTCGTTGCCGCGCATGAGACCGTACTTCTCGACAAAGGGCCGCAGTTCTTCGCCGTAGAGGCGGATGCGGCGGATGTCGAGTGCCTTGTCTTTGCTTTCAACGCCGCGGATCTTGACATGATGCCGCGGGAAAACCCGCTCGACCCGCTCCATGACATGCTGGAGCTCGTCGTCGTTGATGGTGATGAACTCCATGGTCAGGCTGCGGTTGGTGCCGTGATCGTACTGACCGACGAATCCATCACCCTGCAACCAACCCACGAGCGCTGCCTCATCGGTCTCCTGCTCGTTCGAGAACTCGGTAACTCGGGTCACCGTGGAATGCAGCAAGCGATCGCCGGGATCGACCTCGTCGACACGCTTCCACTCCGCCTGCGCGCGGCGCTTGGTGCGCACCTGAACGACATGGTCGGGGGTTGCTTCGACCGCCTGTCCATTCTTCAGTGCAATGCGCCACACCGGCTTGTCGCCATTGGCCTTGACCGCCACGACCCGGGTGGTGCCCATGCCGTTGGCTGTGCCGTCGTAGACGCGCAACCCGACAAGATTCCGGTCAACAATCTCGCCGATTGGCATGGGGCCATTCGGGGTGGAGACGCGAGCTTCCCAGGGCTGGCAGGCGTGGGGCTGCGGATGGGTGTAGGCGTCCTCGGACTCCTTCACCTCACCCGTGATGGGGTCGGCGTAGTAGTGGCCCTGGGCGGGGCCGGTGATGCCGTAGGCGTAATTGATACCGGTGTTGAACCACTGCGGCGAATTGGGCGCGGCCATCTGGTGGATAAGCATGAAGACCAGCTCATCGTAGAACGCCTGAGCGTCGGCTTCGGTGGCGAAGTAGCCGTGGGTTTCGCCCCACCAGCGCCAGCAACCAGCCAGGCGATTGAAAACCTGCTTGGCGGAACGCTCGGGGCCGAAAACAGGCTCACCGTTCTCGTCACGGATGATGCTGCCATCAGCCGCGTACTGCGGCACTCCGGCCTTGCGGAAGTACTTGGAGACCATGATGTCGGCGGCAACCTGCGACCAACCGGCGGGAATCTCGGCGTCCTTCATCTCGAAGACGACCGAACCATCCGGGTTGGTAATGCGCGAGGTGCGCGTGGTCCACACGGTGGAGGCGAAGGGGTCGACGCCCGCCTGCGTGTAATAGCGAGGAATGGTGAGTCCCTTCATCGCTTTTTTCGATTTGGCAGTCGTTCGCTTCCGCGTCTTTTCCATGACCAACTCCACTTGTTCCTTTCCCGGCGCTGGCTCCGCCTGAAGCCAGACCGTTTTGCCCGTTCGCTGCGCTCCGCCGCGCGCGAACAACCCACACGAACTCGCTTGGCGGCAATGACACAAAAGGACGGCTTCGCCGCCCTCGGTGCACCCTCAGCCACCGATAACTCGATCTCACGGATTTTGTAGTGAAACCACAAGAGGTAGTAGCCAGCGTGTGGTCTGGTTACTAGATGTGCTACTTCCGTTCGATCCAGTCTACGTTCCGGGAACCGCAAAATCAATATTTGCCAGCAGGTCACCGGAGGCCTGCAAGCAGTGTACGTACACCTGAGGCTGCTGGCAATTCCTGTCAGCATTTATGCGAAAACTGGTGGTGTGCCGCGAAGTCGATTCTTTGCCCGGTCAATCGAGCGTACGTACAAAATCTGGGCAAAAACGAAGTGAAATCTGGGAGACAATGCTTGTCAACAGAAGGTTATGACGAGATACCAGATGTGGTACCGGAGGGCGATGGTGCATACCAATAAAGGGATGGGGGGAGAATCGAGGGCACGAGATGGCAGATACGCCCCCGACTCCGTCCAGTTCAGGATTCGCCGCCACCACCTGGCAGACGGTCAGGGCCCTCCGGTGGAGAACGTCGCTTCCATCCCATTCTACGTTTCACGTACAGAAATCTGAACCGCACCCCATGTTCATTGCCTCTTGACACACGAGAACCTATGTTCTACTCTGTACGTACTTGCCGCGGGAGCCAAAAAATCACCCCTACCCCAGGCCACCTGAGCAAGCCAATCACCCCCCTCTCCGAAATGAACCGTTGGGCCTTCACCCAGCGGTTCATTTCTTTTCCAGGTCGCGTTGCTCTATGCCAGCTACGGGACGTCTATGCAACATCTATGCACGCCGATGTTTCATAGACGTTGCATAGGCGTGTCATAGAGGTAGTGCTGCAAAGTGCAAATGCCCGAATGCACACTGGTCAATCCGCCCTTGAGTAGGACGTCCATCTGCCAGTTCCATGAGAAGCCAGCATACCTGCATCCCGCAATCGGCCTAGGAGCCTAGATGCCTGGATTCGATTCACCCCAAGGAGTTCCTGCACTTCCCTATTTGTGATGTTGCTGTACTGAAGAACATAGCGCAGAACGGTAGCCTCAACTTCGGACAAAGTCGGCTGATCAACCGGCTTTTCGCCAAACTGGGGAGCGAGTGAATATGTTGTCCATCGGCTAGTCCCAAAATGCCCTGCTCGCAGAGATTTCGTAACTCTCGAGTGGCCGTCGCGATGTCGACATTGCACAGCGCACGATAGTCGCTATTAGCAATAACTCCGCTTTGTCGAGCAAAAACCATTGCCATGCGCTGATCATCGGTCAGACGATATCCTCCAAACCGATTGAGCCAATCGACAGCCTCAGGGGCTAGTAGGGTGTGATTCCTGAACGTCACCCAAAATGACGACCGTTTGTCCTCAAACTGAGGGGGCGTCAGATGAGCCGCGCGCATCGCCCCAATCATCGCAGGAACACCACTACCACGATTCTCACTCAGCCCCAAGTCTTCCAGGATCCTCATCAGCGATCGATTTCTTGTTGACTGCTCCATATCCAAATTATCAATCGTGACAGTGCCGTAAAGCCCTCCCGGGCTCTGGATCTCGAGTCGATCACTGAA
Source organism: Thermomicrobiales bacterium (assembly GCA_038331435.1). Lineage (GTDB taxonomy): Bacteria > Chloroflexota > Chloroflexia > Thermomicrobiales > UBA6265 > JAMLHN01. The sequence goes on from JBBQPB010000098.1 coordinate 4,716, forward strand.
GAGTCTGACCTGGGCATAGCTGCCACGCGCCATATTGCTGTAGTCCCGATGAGCTACCGCATTCACCAGAGCCTCGCGAAGCGCAAGCTCGGGATACTCAGGAACATCACGGCGGAACAGTCCGTCGATAAGACTACTCTTACGAAGCGCCCCGACCACATGAATCAACGCATTGTCCAGCATTGCCGGAATTGGTCCCTCGAACGAGCGATTATCGAGGAACCGCTCGCCATTTGGTCCAAGTTCGTCTTCTGAAGAGCCGAAGAAATGCACGAACGTAATGCGAAGCTGCTGTTCGAACTGCTGCGGATACGAACCGAAGATGAGCAATCCGGCGAGCGTAGGAACGAACTGCCCACCAGATTTCGCAACGATACCCAGTCGGCAGATTGCTTCATCGAATGGCAGTTGCGCTACGAAGCTCGTTGGGGTCCTCCGGGTAATGCGATTTACAAACTCCCGAATTGCATCCAGATCAAGATCCTCTAGGGTTGCCTCGGCAGCCAAATCGCTGTCGAACCTTGGTTGTTCTTTCGCACTGACGAAGCCGAAGATTTCGTACGAGGTCATGCGGCGATTCGAGAGACCAGATCGAATGTATGAACCCGATTGCAGACCTGCAGCCGTCACAAAGCAAGGCTTGTCAAACTGTTGCGTTTCTGGAATCTCCGCTGCAACGACGACCTTGTTTTCAACCTGCCCCACCGACAAGAGTGGGCGAACGGGAGGGGTCAGCTCCGATCCTGCGGACGCGATGTCTTCCTGAAGCTGATGGGCATTGCCCACACCGGTAACCGCAAAGCGCTGGCGCTCGTCCAGTCCGAAAAGGATCACTCCCCCTCCCGGTCTGTTGCTCAGTGCCGACATAGATTGCCGCAACGAATCTCGCGGTGTGCCTTGCGCAGCCGCCTTCACCTCAATTCCAGGCTGCTCAGAGGTAAAGCGTTGCACTTCGGCAACGAGAAGGACGATCTCTTCCGGTGTCACTGCACACTACCTGCCATCTGGATCAAACTACGGTGGGTCCCACCACAAATGTTTCGTCCCAGCATACGCTCAGTGCGGTGGTCACTTTTTGAATAGTCCGCGTTTGACTTGACTCATCGTTCCCGCTCTCTCCGTGGCAACCGGGCCAGATTGCTATCTGCTCCCCCATACTTACCGAAACAACCATTCCGACCCATTCGGAGGGGAAGGCACTCTCATCATGCAATCACCAATCATCATCGTCGGCGGAGGGATCGCCGGACTGGCGTGCGCGTCGCTATTGATCCAGCAGAACCAGCCGGTCCTGCTGTTCGAGGCGAGCGACCGGGTCGGTGGGCGGGTACGCACCGATATCGTCGAGGGGTACCGCATCGACCGGGGGTTTCAGGTCGTGGCCGAAGCGTATCCCGCGCTGACCCGGGTGGTGTCCCTGGAGGAAATCGGGCCGCGGCGGTTCGACGCTGGGGCAGTCATCTGGGACGGGAAGACGCAGCATCGGCTGATTAGCCCGTTTTCCGAGCCGAAAGCGTTGCCCGGGCTCATGCGCAGTCACACCATCCCCCTGAGTGACAAGCTCAAGCTGGCCAGACTGGCGGCAAGCTGCCGGATGGCCAAATGGGAAACCGCCGCGGCGGCATCCGTCAGTCGCGAAGGGAGCCAGAGCACGCTGGCGATGTTCGAAGAGGCAGGCTTCAGCAATCAGTTCATTACCCGGTTTGCGAAACCGTTCTGGGGTGGCATCTCGCTCGATCCCACCCTCTCCCTCAGCGCCGGACCAGCGCTTTTCACCCTCAAAATGTTCACCGAAGGGGCCGCCATCATTCCCGAGATGGGGATGCAGGCACTCCCCGATGCGATGGCCGAGCGGCACCCCGATGCCTTGGTCCGTTTGCACACGCCGGTCGAGAAGATCGTACTGGAGGGCGGCAAGGCAACCGGGGTAATCGCTGGCGGTGAGATGATCGGGGGATCGGCCGTCGTGGTCGCGACCGATGGACCGGCGGCGCTGGCGTTGACTGGGATCGCATCGATCCCGACCGAGGGTATCGGCTGCACCACGGTCTATCTGACCGGATCGCACGATCCTGGTATTGGCAAAACGTTGCTGCTGAACGGCTCCGGCTTCGGCGGGGTGAACCACATTGCCCCCCTTTCGACGGTCGCGCCGTCGTATGCCCCCCAGGGCAAACATCTGATCGCGGCGGTACTACTGGAAACGCCCGATCTGCGCGGCCGCAATCCGGATTCGATCGTCCAGCTCGCCCGTGCCGATGCCGCCCGCATGTTGGGACAGCATATCGAGGATTGGGAAGCGATCGCCACGGTCACCGTGCCCTTCTCGCAGTTCCGGCAACCACCGGGATTCGTGGCGCATCTGCCACGCAATCGCACCGATACGCTTGGGCTCTATCTGGCTGGGGAATACACGGTTGATGGCTCGCTGAACGGCGCGCTCACCAGCGGGCTGAACGCCGCCACGGCCATCCTGC